>CAOKJI010000001.1 GCA_948468495.1 uncultured Dorea sp.
CTGCTTATGAAGACTTGGATGCGCAGGCATTCCTGCGCATTCTAGTCGGAGTTAGCAGTTAGTTCGCTGGAGTGTTGCCCAGCTTTGCGCAATAGGACACGCTGGTTCCGGCAGGCAGCCCCATCCGCACAGATGGAAATTATTTCCGGCAGGCAGCTCTGGGCCGCACAGGCGGAATTATTTTATACGTGATAAAAGCCTGAAATCTTACCGACTTCAGGCTTTTCTTAATTCTATTTTCCGGTTCTATGATATTTTTTGATAGAAGGAATCCTTCCCGGCTAGTTTCTGATTGATTGCCTTATCCATGCTGATTGTCCGGTTTAATACCTGCGTCATCTGTTTGCTGAGTTCCACAATCTTCCCGGCTTCAAAAGAATCCGGCTGATGCGTATCCTCCCCTGCAAGCCAGCTTCTAAGTCTCAATCCCTCTTCGGCTTCCGTCGACCCGAGAATCAGACGAATCTCTTCTTTGGTCTCACTGGTACGCTCCATCTCATCCTGCCGCATCTTCATAAGAAGCTGCGCCGACTCCTGATCATTTCTTGACAATGCCTCTCCCAGTTCTTTCGTCAGCCTTTCTATCTCAACCATCCGGACGCAATTCCTCTGGACCCGTCTTAATATCTCCGACAAAAGTTCATCTTTTCTCTGATCCATATCCCCTCCTGACTATACGGCCGCAGTCTTACTTGCTTCTCTGAAAGCGTCTCTCAATTCCGCCACAAGCGGCTTCAATTCCTGGATTACAGCAGTGTTTCTTCCAGCCTGCAGTCTGCTGAGTTCATACTGGAAAAATTCATACATTCTCCGAAGCTCATAACTGATCTCATATTCCATATTCAGCGTCTGCTCTAAATAATGCACGATATCCTTCGAGCGCTGGACTGACTTATCGAAGGAATCATAATTCTCATCCTCCAGCGCCATCTGCGCTCTGGTAAGGCGCTTAATGAGTTCGTCATAAAGAAGCAACAGCATCTCTCCATGTGTCATCGTATTAACAGACTGCATTTTGTACTGTTCATATCCATTCTGATACATATCTTTTCCCTTCTTCGGTTTAATAGCTTCCGCCAATCTGAGCCAGCCAGCTGCTCTGGCTGTTCATCTGCGAAATCAGAGTCTCAAGGCTTGTGAATTGTTTAATGTAACGATCTCTCTCCGACTCCAGTCTTGTCTGCAGATTTGTAATCTGTTTCTTAATCTCTGCAATCTGTTTGTAATAGTAGTTCTCCGTAATGCTGACAGGCGAACTCTCGGAACCTGCCTTACGAATCAGGATACCCTTCGTCTCCCAGGAGCCCATCGTCTCCACATACTTGCTCATAACATTTTTAAGATTCGTTGCCAGTCCATTGTAGGTCTTTGTAGTCCCATCTGTAGATTCAGTTGCAGTAAAAAGCTTCTCAACCTTCTCCGGATCACTTGCCAGCGCCGCCCGAAGCTTGGATTCGTCCAGAGACAGCTTTCCGTTATCAGAATAAGAGCTGGATGTGCTGATTCCAATGTCTGCGAGCGCCTGAATATTGCCTCCGCTGATAACGAAGCGCAAATCACTGCTCAGCGTTCTCAAATCGCTGTCGCCAAAGAGCAGACCTTCCTTCGCCTTCTCCTCGTAGAGCTTAATCTCATCTTCGCTCAGCTCCTTCTTCTGCTCGCTGGTAAGCGGTACATAGTCGCGGTCCGGCCTGGTTGATACCTCTTTATTCACCTTGGCAATAATCTCATTATACTCTTCTACCATAGACTTAATAGCGTCTACGATGGAATCTGTGTTCACTGACGCATGGATTTCTACCGGGTCATAAGTTTCCTTATCCTTTTCCCAGATTGTATTGCCATCCGCATCCTTCTTTACTGTACCGTCATCATTCGTTGCTGCTTTATATCCAAATTCGCTCTTTACATTAATCGTAAGACCGTCTACGGTAAATGTATTGGCATCCCGGTACAGATCAATCTCTTCGTCAGAACCGGCGTACTTCACAGTCACGATAGCATCCTGTCCGCGGGCTACTTCTTCGCCTGCATCAGCTTTGTCTTTATTTATACCGAAAATATTTGCAAGCAATTGGTTTCCATTGCTATCGTTTTTATCACCAAACGCTATCGCGCCGCTGGCGCCGTTCTCTGTGGATGTAAAGGTAAATTTATCCGTCGCCGGCTGATAACTTACTTCTACGCCAGCCTTCTTGTTACTGTTAATTCTCTCCATCAGAGAATTAATCGTATCATCTTCATAAACGTCAATCTGTTCACCATTAATTGTGATGGTTGCATGCTTTCTTGTAATATCATTGCCGTCTTCGTCTTTTCCAACCACTTTGTCTGTAAAGGTAACGTCTTTTGTCAATCCCAATTTATCAAGCGCTGTACTCCGGTCCAGCTTATTTGTTGCGCCGCTCTTAACATTCAGCACGCCGTCTTCTCCAAGAAGCCCATAACTTCCCGAATTTAAGGTAAGCGTTGCGCTTTTGTCAACCACCTTCTTATCTGCCGTTGACTTGGACACATTAATCGTCTGGAAGCTAATGCTCATATCATCCTGAACAACCTCACCATTCGTGCCAACCTTACCGACCAGAATCCGGCCTTTACCAAAAGCGCTGTCCAGTCCTTCCTGCAAGGAAGCTTTTAAGTTCTTAATAAGCTGCTTCTCATCATCCTCTGTTTTAGGCTTTCCATCTACAAACGTTACTCCCTTTGACAAGGTTTCCGCGTCAGCAATCCGGATATCCTTCTTAACTCCATTATAAGTAAAGCTCAAAGTCGTGCCGCCAACCTGCTCTGCAAAATTAATCGGAGTCGTAATCTTATCAATCCCATTCGCTCCTAACTGATAGGTACCCTTATTATCTAGCTGAATCCCGTTCTCCCCAGGCTTATTAAATCCCAGATATTCCAACGCTGTACCGCCGGTCACAACATGCGTATCTCCTCCTATACCTTTGAAGGCAAACTGCTGACTGCCATCCCCTGCCTTTTGTGTCGAAATTTCAAAATGATCTGCAAGAGTCCCGTCTCCGACCTTTTCCTCCGCTAGTAACGTATTAATTGACTTAACTACTTCATCCGCCGTATCATATTTAAGCTTATTCCCCTTGCTGTCTTCTGTATGGAGGAATACCGTATAAGAATCGCTTCCCACCTTGAACGTTAGCGACTCGCCAATCAGTTCCTTTCTGGACAATGGCTGAGCCGTATTAATCTTTCCTGTTGACAGAGCAGACTTCTCTCCTGAAGTCATTGCCTTTGAACTCCACTTCGCCTTCTGCGCAAGCTGCTTCACACCCATGATGGAAACTGCCTCTGCCGAACTTCCGCTGCCGGACACAGACACATACTTGCTGTTCGTTCCTGTAGTCGTAATATTCGACCTTCCCCAGAATACAGAGCTGAACAGGTTCGTAGATGATGAAAATGAAGATGTATATTTATTGGCAAATGAAAGCATCAGATTCGTAATGCTCTGAACGGCTGACTGTTTCCATTCAAGTTGCTGCTTCTTCTGCTGCTGCGCCGTAATCTTACTAGTGGTTCCATAAGTCATACCTTCAATCAGGGTATCTCTGTCCAGTCCGCTGGCCAATCCGCCATAACCTCTGATACTGTTAGCTGTTGCGCTGCTTAAACCGCCTATTGTTGTTGACATATCAATCTCTCCTTTTTATTAGTATTCTGCGGCGCCCTCCTCACAAGCTGCTTTCATAAATGCTATGTAAAACACACCTTCAGTGTTATTTCGCCGCGTTTCTACAAATTTAAATTTATCCTGTACTTATTTATCGGCATATAGTATACTTTAAATAATAGTTAAATTCGAGTTTTAATTGTGATTGGAGGAATTATTTTGGCTACTATCATCGCTCTTACCAACCAGAAAGGCGGCGTAGGCAAGACCACTACATCCAGCGCCTTAGCGGCCGGGCTGGTGACATTTTATAATAAAAAAGTACTGGCAATTGATTTAGATCCCCAGGGAAGCCTGGGGTTCAGTCTTGGACTTGATATTGAGGACTGCAAGACCATCCACGATGTGCTGACAGGACAGGTTCCCATTCAGGCTGCGCTTCAGATGACGGATTACTGCGACGTCATAACTTCCAATATTCTTCTTAGCAGCGCGGAACTTGATTTTACTTCTTCTGACAGACAGCTTTTATTAAAGAAAGCCCTTGCCCCTGTCATGGGAAGTTATGATTATATTGTCATTGATACTCCGCCCGCGCTGAATATCCTGACGGTGAATGCATACGCTGTAGCAGATCATCTGATTATTCCTATGGCGCCTGAGATTCTCAGTCTTCTCGGCGTCACCCAGCTGATGGAGACCATTAGTTCCGTTCGTGAAAGTGTGAATCCGAACCTTAATGTACTTGGAATTCTTCTTACTAAGTTTAACAAACGCACTTTGCTTGCCAGAGAGGTCAAGGAGCTGGCAGAGAATGTAGCTTCCCAGACCGGAACCCGCGTATTTGACACACAGATACGTACAAGCGTTTCCGTAGCGGAGGCGCCGGCCCATGGTCTCAGCATTTTCGACCATTCGCCCTCCGGCAAACCTACCGAAGATTATAAGCAATTTGTGAATGAGGTCGTGCATATGACCTCTAAGACGGCATGAACAGGAGGTAATAGTTATGGCCAGAAGAAGTAATAAGACAGCTCATGTTCTGAATCTCATCGCCGGACATGACGCTGCTAAGGATAATACAGATAATGCAGGCTCTACTGCGTCGGATAGCGCTGCCGCGTCCAGTGAAGCCGGACATTCCCCGGCTCCCCAGACACATGCTGCTCCAGCCGCACAGAATATCTCTGTTATTGATACTACGGAAGAAGACCCTGTCGCGGATCTAATCCAGCAGAATTTATCTCATGAATTTCTGACTCCTGAATCCCAGGCAGAACCAGGTTCTGCTTCCCAGCAGACTCAGGAATCACACTCCTCGTCAGAACCAGAAGCGGTTCAGGCGCCCGAAGTTCTTTCTGAAACAGATGTGAAAGCAACTCCGGAACACGAACCTCTTTCTGAGACAGATGCAGAAGCAGCTCCGAAACCTGAAACCCTTTCTGAAGCAGAACCGGATACAGTACGGGAGCCCAATGTAACGCCTGCCCCTGAAGCAATACCGGAAGCGCAATCCGTTTCAGAACCAGCTGGGCAGCTGGAATCCGTTCCTGTTGCCGAATCAGCGCCTGATACTCCTTCGGCAGTTGTTGTCGAACCGGAACCCATTGCCGCTTCAGCGCCGGTTTCTGAGCCGGAACCTGTCGCTGCTGCCGAACCGTCCCCTGTGCCTGAATCACCTGCTGCAACGAATCCGATTTCTGATCAGGGTGCTTTTGCTGCTGAACCTGTTTCCGCGCCGGAACCTATTGTTGCTTCTGAACCCACCCCTGATACAAAGGCGGCGGCTTCAGAACCAGAACCGGAGCCGGATTTTGTCAGACTGAATGTGATGGAAGGTATTGTAAAGGATAAGATTATCTATTTTATGCGGCAGTTCGACGTCTGTACCTGTGACCGCTGTGTCAATGATACAATTGCCCTGACCATGAATGGATTGCTGCCAAAGTATATTGTAACTACACCGGCTGCAGTTGATCCTCTTATGAGTTATTATACGAATCGATTGATTTCAGATGTGACTGTCGAAGCCACCAAGGCATGTATTACAGTAAAGGATAATCCCAGACATTAATTCCGAATGCTCATAAGGTTTAACTTCAAAAATTACAAAAGAAGAGACTGTGAATCCCTCTCATTCACAGTCTCTATTTCTTTTCTATACCCTCCAGGTACCCCATTATGGCCATTCGGCCGTTTCACACAAGATATATTATCTCAATTTAAACTTATTGGTCTGATTCTGCAGTATGCGTACCTGATTGAACAATTCGGAGCTGACCGCTGCGGATTCCTCACTGCTTGCGGAGTTCGTCTGTACCACGTCTGATATCTGTCCGATTCCTTCGGTTACCTGTGCTATGGACGCAGCTTCTCCCTTCACTGCCTCGGCAATCGTACCAATCGTATCGTTAGACTTCACAACCAGTTCCAGCGTCTTATTCAGCGTCTCAGATACCTCGCCAACAATATGGCTTCCCCTCTCGGCAGCCCGAACGGAATTCTCAATTAACTCCTTGGTTGCCTTCGCCGCCTGATCCGACCGGGAAGCAAGACTGCGAACCTCACTGGAAACAACTGCAAATCCCTTTCCTGCCGTACCTGCGCGGGCTGCTTCTACCGCGGCATTGAGCGCAAGTATATTGGTCTGGAAAGCAATATCTTCGATAGTTGCAATAATCTTACCAATCTGCTGTGACGCCTGCGTAATATCTTCCATAGCCGCCACCATATGCTTCATCTGCTCGCTGCTTACCGTTACCTGTTCTCCTGTCAGACGGGCATTTTCCTGCGCATAGGCAGCGTCCTGAACATTCTTTTCTGCGTTCTTCGACAATTCATCCAGGGTTGCATATAATTCTTCCACCGCGCTTGCCTGCTCGGTAGCGCCCTGTGCCAGAGACTGCGCGCTGCTTGAGAGCTGCTCCGCATGCCCGGATACCTGACGTTCAGCCTGATTAATATTGCCAAATGCCCCTGAGATAGTTCGGGTAAAGCTGTCAATGGATTCCTCAATGGACTTAAAGTCTCCGATATACGGCTCCGAAGTATGTACGTCAAAATTGCCTGAAGACAGCATACCCATAATTCGGTTGATGTCTTCCACATACTTGCGGATTTGCTGCATAGAATCCTTTATCGTAACGACCAAATCTCCCAGCTCGTTATTCTCTTTGCGCTCCAGTTCAAGCTCAAGATGTCCCTCCTGCAGCGGTTTCGTCTTCTCCATAATCTGTATAATCGGCTTAATAATTCTTGCCAGAACGTACTGTACCAGACTTGCCAGACAACCCAATACCAATATGAAGCAGATTCCGGAAATCACCTGCATCACATGTATTGTCTGCTGCATCTCTTCCTTACATAAGTCATTCTGAGCCGTCACCTCTTCCACAACTTTATCCAGAAGTCCCACAAGAGTTGTCAGATTCCCCTGAATCGTCTTCTGATAATATTCTCTTGCAGCCTCCGGATCAGTCTTTAACAAATCCAGTACATAGCTGGCCGATTCATGCAGTTCTTTGTGCAATGGCTCTATCTGATCCCTGAGAGCCAGAACATCCGCATCCTCTATCTTATCTCCATAAACCCACTGTCCAAGAATACAGGAGGTCGGATCAATACTGCCGCTAAATTCCGTATCTGCATACAGTGCATTGCTAAGGCCCGCCGCCCATTTATAATGAGCAACCTCTGCGCTCTGAATCCTCTCTAACAATGAATTTGCATCAATACTCTTTTTCTGAGTATCTTTAATTCCGTAAATATTTACGGTAATCAGAATACTGTACAATAGCACAGAGACCAGTGCAAAAAATACACGTATTCCAACCATCGTCTTAATGCCTTTTCGCATAAAGATATATCCCCTTTCGTTTAATCATACCTGAACGGACATTAGCAGTCCGTATTTAAAAACGGCCTAAGCAACTGCTGAAAATGGTATTCTTTGCTGCTCCTTCTCTTCTGGCCCCGCTGTCTCCGGCTTCTGACTCTCTGCCGTCGTAGTTCTTGTTGTTCCTCCTGATACATAGACCTTCCCGCACTCCGGGCAAACTGCCGTATGCATCGTCACAGACTGACTAACAACCTCTTTGCCTTCCCGGACTGCCTTTGCCTGTTCTCTGACAACATGCTCCATCTCATGCCCTCTTACCGCTGAGGCTGCTTGTTCCGGAGCAATATGCGTCGGTGATTTGTAGGAAACCCCAGCATCATTCGAGCCATCCTGATACTTCCGCTGCTCACAGGTCTTACATTCACCTTCTTTGGCAGCCTTCTGTACACCTTCTGCTCCCTGCGCCGCATTCAAATCCGCGTCTGCATCAGAAGCTCTTGCCCTGCCTGCGGCAGTCTTCGCCTGTTCCGCCTGTGAGCCGTCTCCATATTGAATCCGCATCCGCACCGCAAGTTCCGCCGGGTCCATTCCTTTCCTCAAAAAAGGAATTGCATAGCCAACCCCATTTGTAGCGTTCGCATTCACTGCTTTTATCGGACGGACAGGCTCCACCGGTGTTCCAATATCCGATGCGCGCCTGACCACCGGAACCGCGCCTGTTCTCTGCACCGGCTGCGTTCTAACCGTTCGTGAGGTCTCTGCAGTCCGCATGGAGCCATATACACCATAGGCGCTGTAAGCGCCATAAGAACCATACCGGCCATAGGAGCTTACTCCTGACACCCCCGTCATTGTACTAACGCCAAATACACCGTTTAACACGCTCCCGCCCTCCTTTCCTAATCCAAAAACCCATTTTTAATACAATATCCGGTTTCTTCCAGATTATTCTTTGCTTCCTACCACATTATCCCAGATATCGTTCACTTCCTCTACACATTCCATATAAATCTGCGCCATTTCATTCGTGTGCAGCCCTAATTCCTCGGCAATCACTTTAATCTCTGTCCACTCAGCTTTTTCATAAGAAAGTATAAGCTCATACAACCTTCCGGCCGGTCCCTCCTTCGAGACAAGGGCCGCTTTCACCTCTTCCACAATCGGAATATCCTGCAGAATCTCTTCCATCGGCGCGTCAATCATATATTCCAGCGTAGAGAACATGCCAAGAAGATATGCATCGGAATTTGTAATTGCAAATTTTTTCAGCCTCTTCACCAGTCTGGAAGCAAAATTCGCACGCATAAATGAAGTCTTTAAAAGCTCTTCAGAAGAATTATCCTCATCATTCTCCTCAAAACTCAGAAGATATATCCACTGCTTAAGCTGGCTGATTCCAACCTTGACCATTGCCTGACGAACCGAAGTGGTCTCGCGATGAGACGCAAAATACGCGGAGTTCGCCATCTTCAGCAAAGCATAAGTAAGAGCAGCGTCCCTGCTTACAATCTCTTCCAATACTTCAATATCCGGTTCATCCTTCGTAATCTCAATAATGAGCTGATAGAGATTCCCCTGCATAAAATCCATCTTGCTGGTCTTCGTCAACGTGGCTGTAGAGATATAATTCCCTTCCACGTAATCCACCTGAAGTTCCTTCGCATACTCATAAACTTCTTTACTGTTCACACCAGTAGCAATAAACTCTTTCTGGAAACCATGAGCCATATCCACAACATTAGCAATGGAACGCCGCTGAGTCTCATCCATCTTATTAGAAATATCTACTTTTATATAATCTACATACTCCAGCATACTGAAATACTTGGGCGTAAACTGAAAATCATTAATTGCAAAATGATAACCCTCGTCCCTGTATTTCCCAATTATGATAGTTGCAAGTGAATGTACTACTATATTATCCTCTATCTGGATAATTACCTTATCCTTATCAAAAATCTTCGGCGTATTCCGAAATAATAATGTAGGCGTAAATGTCATAAACGTCTTCTTATCCTTAAAAATAGCGCCTGAGTTTTCAGACAGGAAGGATACCATCGCATTCGCCGCCACACTGTCTGTACTCGGATTATACAAACTATCCATATCCTCCTGAACCATAAGCTCATATCCGATGATTGTATCTGTCCGAATGTCTTTAATTGCCTGTCTTACTACACACTTTTCCATGCTACATCATCCCTCTTTCCTCCAGAAGCCGGTCCATCACCTGAACCAGACGTCCGATTTCCGGCTTGGATAACTGCTCATCTGCACCAAGCTGTTTTCCTTTGATTCTCATCTCCGGATTAATCAGGGATGAGAAGATAATAATCGGTATCTTCTTCATAATCTCATCATCTTTTACCAACTTTGTCAAACGATGACCGTCCATCTCCGGCATCTCAATATCGGTAATCAAAAGCGCCGCTCTGTCGTCAAAATCAGGCTCATCCCGCACAGACAGAAGATACTCCCACGCCTCTCTGCCATTATTAAAGTTCTTGATATTGGCATAACCCGCACGAATCAGAGAATCTTTAATCATCTTGGTAAGAAGTATGGAATCTTCTGCAAGAATAATACTGTGGTCTCTTGCAATTCTGTCCCCTAACCGGTCAATCTCTTCTACCTGAATACTAGTCTCCGGCGCAATCTCAGCTACAATCTTCTCAAAGTCAAGAATGGTAACCAGATTACCGTTACACTGGGCAATACCGGTAGCAACGCCATCGTCCCCGCTGGTAATCGTCTTATCCGGCTTATGGATATCTTCCCAGGAAATCCTGCTGATTCCAACCACCGTATGTACGCGAAAGGCAATATCCATCTTATTAAAATTCGTAATAATAAATAAATCTCTTTCCTTCGCATCGTCGACCTTACCGGTCAGATATTTGGGCAGATTGATTACTGTCATGAGGATTTCCCTTGGTTTAAAAATCCCCTCCACTGCCTCATGAGAATGAGGTATTGGCTTTACTTTATCCGCCATCATAATTTCCCGTACTTTTGCTACATTGATACCATACAATTCCCCAAAAATGGTAAACTGCATAATCTCAATCTCATTTGTTCCCGATTCCAATAAAATCTCTGTATCAGCCATAACCACTTTCTCCTTTATATTCTACTATTACATATTTATCGACATAATATCCCTATATCTTAAGCCTTTTATAGCTTCCTCTCCGGTTTCCCCGCTGTACGCACGCATACCTGACCGGTCGCTACATCCAACGACATAGTTCGCGCGTAATTTGCCCCTGTATCCTCGGCGGAAACCCGCAGCCCTTCCATCATCAGTATTCTTTTGACATTCTGGGCATTCCTATCTCCAATATTACCAAGGCCCCCCGGCCCCTTCATTTCAAACATCTTCGCACCGCCTGCAATCTTAACTACAAGTCTTCCTTTTGTAGCTCCAAATGCATAAAGCTTGCGCAGAGTTTCCCGGATTCCTGAATCTGCATATTTCAATACATTACTGTCTGTAGCGCTCTTCTCGGGAAGCATAATATGAAGAAGCGCCCCCAGTTTAATCATGGGGTCATAGAAAGCTATGCCTATACAGGAACCCAGTGCATAGGTAATCAGTTCGCCTTCCTGCCTTGCAATCTTCATATCTGCTATTCCGACCGATATCTTCTTGGCCATTTATCCTTCAACTCCCAGCTTTTTCATTAGAATATTCAGAGATTTCACATCCGGCAGAAGAAGCATACTGCTATGAAAGGCCTTTCCATCAATTTTAAAGTCTCCGGTCACCATCATAATTCTGTCCGAATGCTGCCCCATCATTGCGATTGGCACGCTCAAGATGCCGCCTAGCATATTCACGGTAAATTGGGGAACCGACAATTCTACTTCAACATTAGTCAGCGACGACAACGCTATTACATAAGACGAGATTACAATATTTCCAATCTCGGTAAGAACAGAAGTGTCTATTTCCTCCAATTCCAGAAGTTCTACTCTTGTCTTTCCCAGCATACGGAAAAGAATATCGTCAGAAAATTCCTGCGGAAGAATAAACAGCATAATTCCCTGTATCTCCCCGCTCATCTCTACAAAAATAGCAGCGACAACGTTCTCCGGGTCCCCCATCTTTTCAATTGCTTCATTAAATCCTAATATCTCTGCTCTTGGAAGCGTCATGTTAACTTTGGCGCTCAGCATACTGGACAGTGCAGTCGCAGCGTTGCCTCCTCCGATACTCCCAATCTCTTTCAGGATATCCAGTTCCAGTGCATTCATTTCTTCGTATTTTTTTATCGCCATGTCTCACCCCGCTATGATCTTAATGTATTAATCGTACTCATAATTTCATCTGACGTCGTCACCATTCTAAGCGCAAGTGAATACGCTCTCTGCGCTTCAATCGTCTTCGTTATCTCGTCAGCCGTATCAACGCCAGACATCTCCAGCGTATGATCCCGCATCTTCGCACCCGGGATTAAAAATGGAGCACCATTCTTGGCAACCGGAGAAAATTCGTTATTCCCTACACTCAGCATTCCATCCAGAATATTGAACCCATATACGCCGATTTCACCGCTTAATTCTCCGTCCGTAACGCGAATAGGGTTACGATTCTGATCCAGAACAAAATTACCGTTATCATTGACCAGATAGAACTCTGTTCCCCGTTTCGACAAACTGAAATGACCGTTCCTCGTATACGTAATCTCACCGGTAATCGGACTTCTTAACATGAAGAAGCCGCGCTCTATAATCGCATAATCATACTCGCCCTCAGACGGAACAAATCCGCTCGGGTCAAATTTTGTATCCGTCTTCTCTACTACCACGCCGGTTCCTGCCTTCAGCGGCGTATCCTCTCCATTATAATTGTTCAGATTATAGTACATCAAATCTGAAAATACTGCCGACTTACTCTTATATCCATAGTTATTCACATTTGCAAAGTTATTGGCAATCACATCCAGCTTCCTCTGCTCTTCCATTGCGCCTCTTGCAGCCGTATAAAATGATGTATACATCTCCTGTTACTCCTCTCCCAGACTTCCATCCCTATCCTGTCTCGTCAGCCTGCATCTTATCGAACACCAGGCTCGACAAGTATATTATATTTACCAGCATTGCATCTTTCCGCCGTACGGCGTCCGCTGCTCTTATTACGTTGCGGTACCAATCGTAACAATCTTGCCGACCAACTGGTCATATATCTTCAGAATCTGAGCCGACCCTTGCAGAACCCTCTGCCCGCTCATCATTCTGGTCATCTGCTCTGCCATATTCACATTGGAATATTCCGTATACTTTTGAGTTATCTTCGTGTTCGATACCTGGGGCGCCCCATTTGCCTCAAATACGCCGCCGGTAATCTTCGTAAGCTGATTGTAATCCGCAAAATCATATGTCTGGATTTTGCCGAAATACTGCAGACCATCCTCTGTTGTAATATTCCCCTGAGAATCAATCGCAACTTCATCTATCGGAAGCTGGATTGGACCATTCGCACCCATCACGCGTCCAATTCCGGGCAGAACCAGATATCTCTGGTCATCCAGATTAAAAGAACCGTTTCTCGTATACACAATACCGTTATTCGTCTGAATTGCAAAAAAACCGTTCCCGGTCAGACCTACATCCAGCGGTCCCCCGGTCTCCCGCAAGCCGCCTTCGCTATAATCCGTTATTCTCTCATCCGCAATATTCATCCGGGATACCGTACCCACCTGCGTCTTTCCATACTGGTCATAACGGTAAATCATCTCTTCCCGGAATGTACTCTCCATCAACCGGTCTTCCTTGTAGCCTGGAGTAGATACATTCGATATATTATTACTGATAATATTCATATTCCGGTTCTGTGTAATCATGTTTGAAGCTAAATCATAATACCCCTGAAACATCTTTCCTCTCCCTTTCTTCGTTGAATTTCTCCATATGTTTGCGTAGTTTCTTAATTGCATTGGCATGAATCTGCGAAACTCTTGGCTCGCTTACCTGCAGTACGTCTGCAATCTGCCTCATATTCAGTTCATCTATATAATATAAGGAAATTACAAGCTGTTCATTCTCCTTCAGCTTATTAATCGCCGCTACCAGGACTTCCGAAAGCTCTTTCTTAAGATATTGCTCTTCCGGCTGTTCCTGCGCTTCTCCCTGAGATATTCTCACTCCAATCTCATTCCCCTGCGCCTCTGCCAGCACCATATCCAGAGAAAGAATATTAAAAAGAGCTGCTTTACGCATCGTATCATGATACTTCTCTGTTGAAATATCCAGATACTCTGTCACTTCCTGAACGGAAGGGTAGTACCTAAGTTTATTATATAACGTTGTCACCGCTTCTTCAATATCTCTTGTATTCTTTCTTGTACTTCTTGGCACCCAGTCCTGCTTTCTCGCCAAATCTATAATCATGCCTTTAATCCGCTTTGATATATAAGTTTCAAACTTAACATTTTTCTCAAGATCGAACTTGTCAATTGCAGACATGATTGCAATTACGCCTTCATTGATAATATCATCCACCTGTACGAAGCTTAGGTAAATATCTCTCATCTGGAGCGCAATGCTTTTCACAAGATAGATATAACGCATAACAATCTCCTGCTTAACTTCCAGGCTGCCCGTCTCTTTATACAATTTTAAAAGCTCTTCATTTGACTTCTCTTTGTATAACTCCTGTGTCCCCATTCCAACGCTCCATTAATCACTAATCTAAAGTGTTATATTTCCAATCGCCTGTATCTGTATATTATTGCTAATCTCGTTAAAAGAAAGCACATATACATCTGGAAAAAACTGCTCTATCAGACGATAGAAATGCACCCTAACCACCTGACTGGTCAGCACAAGCGGAGGCTGACCAAAGTCGTGGAACTTCTTCACCTCATCTGACAATTGTGTAATCACATTCTGCATCACATCGGGACTAAGCGCAAGATACATTCCATGTTCCCCTGTAGTCAGACTTGTAATGATGTTCTTCTCCAGCTCTGCATCCAGCGTTACTACTTTCATACTTCCGCCTTCGCAGAACTTTCTCGTAATGGTCCTCTTCATGGCCACACGAATATTTTCTGTAATAGATTCGATATCTTTGACGGTCATGGAAGAATCCACAATCGTCTCCATTATCGTCTCCATATCCTTGATTGGAATTCCTTCTTTCAGAAGATTGGTCAGAATCTTCTGGAAATTTCCATAGGAAATCAGCGTAGGAATTAATTCATCCACAAGCTCTGGAGACTGTTTCTTCATATTTTCAACCAGCCGCACAACTTCCTGCCTGTTCAGCAGCTCGTGAGCATGCTTCTTCACTGTCTCTGATAAGTGCGTCAGCATAACAGACAGCGGATCAATAACCGTATATCCGTATATCTCTGCCATCTCTTTCTTATCTACGGTAATCCACTTACTTGGTATACCATATGCAGGTTCAATCGTATCGATACCATCCAGCTCTTTTTCCGGATTCGGCGGCTCAAGCGCCAGATAATAATCAACCAGAATCTCACCCTTGGCAACCTCTTCGCCCTTAATCTTAATGACATACTGATTCGTATTCAAACTGGAGCTGTCACGCAGCCGGATGGAGGGAATAACAAGACCCATCTCCTGAGCATACTGTCTTCGGAAGATGACAATACGGTCAATCATCCTGCCGCCGCTTTCCTCATCTACAAGAGGAATCAGACTGTAACCAAACTCCATCTCAATAGGCTCCACCGTAATCAGAGAATATACGCTGTTGATATCCTTAAAATCCTCTTCCTCCGTAACCTGGATTTGCTCTCCGTCCGCCAGTCCCATAGCAGCCGCCTGAGCATCCGGTACGGCCATTGCCTCCATACGTCTGGATAGCTGCCAGCCGCCAAGCATAAGAACCAGCGCAACAACTGCAAGCTGGAATTTCGGCATTCCCGGAACTGCAAGAAGAATTGCCAGCACCGCGCCGGTCAGCATAATCGCTCTTGGCTGTGCCATAAACTGTCTGGTCACATCCACATTCAGACTATCTTCCGCAACCGCCCTGGTAACAATCATACCTGTCGCCGTAGATATGAGAAGCGCCGGAATCTGGGATACCAGACCGTCGCCGACTGTTGCAATCGAGTATACGGATAAGACTTCTGTAAATCCCATGCCCCCCTGTACCATACCGATAATACAGCCGCCGATAAAGTTGGTAGCTGTAATAATCAGGGACATAACCGCGTCGCCCTTGACAATCTTCGTGGCACCATCCATGGAGCCGTAGAAGTCTGCCTCTTTTTGAATCTTATGACGTCTCTCCTTCGCCTCTGTCTCATCAATCAATCCGCTTCCAAGGTCCGCGTCAATAGCCATCTGCTTACCAGGCATGGCATCCAGTGTAAATCTCGCCGCAACCTCAGCCACACGTTCCGCGCCTTTCGTAATAACAAGGAACTGAACCAGTACAATAATCAGGAAGATAATGACGCCGACAACAACGTTACCCTGAAGTACAAAGTCTCCCATGGCCCGGATAACCGCTCCGGCCGTACCGGAATTACCAAGGATACTTCTTGTGGTAGAAATATTCAGTCCGATACGAAATAAGGTTGTAATAAGAAGCATGGACGGAAAAATAGAAAATTCCAACGGCTCCTTAATGTTCATGCTAATCAGAAGTATGATCATCGATATGGAAATATTCAAAATAATCATTACGTCTATTAAAAACGTATTCAGCGGTATAATCAGCAGCAATACAATCATTACTACAATCAGTGACACCGCACTATTTAATATCTTTTTCATATCCTACCCCAACTTTTTATTCATACGGAATACTTTAACCAGGATTTCCGCTACCACTCCGTAATACTCGGCCGGTATCTCACAATTCAGCGGAGTGGTCGCATAGATTCCCCTCGCAAGAGGTTTATTCTCAATCACCATAACATTACTCTGCTCCGCAATCTCCACAATCTTCAAGGCAATATAATCCTGGCCCTTCGCAATCAGAACCGGCGCATTGTCATGGTCAATGTCGTATTTTAACGCAACCGCATAATGCGTAGGGTTACGAATAATAACATCCGCATCCGGAACCGCCTGCATCATTCGGCTTCTTGCCATACTCCGCTGCAGACTCTTAATCTTACCCTTAATCTCCGGATTACCTTCCGTCTGCTTGTATTCCTCCTTGACCTCTTCCTTGGTCATCTTTAATTTCTTCTCATACGACCATCTTTGATAGAAGTAGTCAAAACCTGCAATCACTGCAAATACAAGGCCAATCCTAATTACCATTCCCATAATCTCTTTCAGCACATAGGAAAAGCCCGCAACTGCATTCATGTCCATCATCTGGGCAATCACTACAATCTCATTCTTTAAAATCTGGTATAGCACAACCGTCAGAATAATAATCTTAAGAGCCGCCTTTAGAAGCTCTACTAAATTCGTAACGGAAAACAGCTTCTTAATCCCATTCAGCGGGTTTAAATTCTTTAGCTTAAATCCCACTGGTTTCATAGTAATCAAAAATCTTGTCTGAACTCCGGTCACAATCACTGCAACCGCTATAGCTATAAGCCCCAGCGGAATAATACACTTTACCAGTACCTCCACTGATTTCATGCCTATCTCCTGCAATACTCCCAGCGATAATTCATCTACACTGCCTACCGCGGAAATATAAAGCACCATATTATCCCTGAGGGACTTAAAAATCGTCGGAAAAAACATCTGCAGACAATAAAAACACAAAAAAAGCGAAACGACCACGGTCACGTCTTTACTGGTTGCCACATTACCTTCTTTTCGTTGTTCTCTTCGCTTTTTCGGCGTGGCCTTTTCGGTTTTCTCACCTGACTGACCCGGCAACTATACTCACTTCCTATCTATACGAATGTCAGAATTCCCTGAACCGTCTTCATCATCTCTGTCAGTATTCTGTTTAAATGCTCGCCCATAGGCGAAAACAGAATGACCAGAAGGCCCAGTCCAACAATTATTTTCAATTGAATATTAATTACAAATATACTAATCTGTGGAACCACTTTATTCATGATTCCGATTCCCACCTGCACTAAAAACTCTGCAGCCAGCATGGGAAGCGAAAGTCTGATTCCCAACTCCACACACTGCAGGAATATATCTATCATTCTTTTTGCAAGTCCCGCGTTAACTATAATTCCCCCATAGGGAACAATCTCCGCCGAAGTAAATAAGATTTTCATCAATGCCAGATGTGCGTCCGTCGCAAAAAACAAAAGTACAAACCATGTCTGAAGCACGCTTCCTGTTACCGCTATCTGTGCGTTACTCTGGGGGTCATATACGGTGGCCATTGTAAGGCCCAACTGAAAATCTATGATATATCCGCCAAAAGTAATCGCGAAAAAGAACAATTCCATGGCATATCCGATTACATACCCTACAGCAAATTCCTTCATGAGCAGAAAACCTAACTCAAATGCACTTGCTATCTCAAAAGCTGAATCCACAGAGGCAGAATATATGGTTAATGTCAATACGATAATCAGTCCCGACTTTACAGTCATCGGTATATTTCGTCTTCCAAACAACGGATTAAACAGTATAAACCCCGACATCCTCATCATGATTAGAGAAAACAGGGTCAGCTGTGCAGTCGTATCAAACGTCATATCGTCACTCCCCGTTCTATCCCTCTATCATCTGGAATATCCTGACTGTAAAATCCTGCAGCGACTGAAGCATGGAACCTCCGCTAAATACAAGAATAACTCCAATCACCAACAGCTTTGGCACAAATGTAATGGTCTGCTCATGAATCTGCGTCGCCGCCTGGAAAATAGCAATCAATATACCCACCAGCATACTAATCACCAGAAGCGGACCGGCAAGCTGAACCGCCATTACAAATACTTCATACATCAGATCTCCAACTTCTCCGTTCGTCATCTACATGCCTCCTTCACCGTCACAAATTAAAACTGTCTACAATCGTCTTAAATAACAACTCCCATCCATTTACTGTTATGAATAACAATAGCTTAAACGGCAGGGAAATCATCGCCGGCGGAAGCATCATCATACCCATAGACATCAGCGTACTAGAAACCACGATATCTATCAGCAGGAACGGTATGAAAAGCAAAAATCCAGCTGTAAACGCTCTCTTTAATTCACTTGTCATAAAAGAAGGAATAATAACCGTAATGGAAAGATCCGTCAGTTCTTCTACCTCTTCAATATCTTCCTCGGCCATATCCGTAAACAGCACTAAGGCGCTTTTCTCCGTATTTTTCAGCATAAACCTTTTGATTGGCCCCTGCGCCCGGTCAAAAAATTCCTCCGTTGTAATTTGCTGATTCTGATAAGGCTGATAGGCCTCTGTATTAATTTCACCTATAATTGGGTCCATAATAAAAAGCGTTAAAAAGATAGAAATACCTACCAACACCATATTCGGCGGTGTCTGCTGGATTCCAAGCGCATTTCTCAAAAAAGAAAGAATAATTATGGTCCTCGTAAACGAGGTCATCATAATCAGAAGAGAGGGCAGAAGCGATATAATCGTCAGAAGTAACAATATATCTAATGTAGGAACCTGGCTGCCGTTAACATTAATCAGTGAGTCATACACTAGTCTCTACCTCCTCTTTTTGCCCAAGTCACTGAACTTATCCATCATCGCCTTAAAGTCGAGAGCGTTCGCACCGCCCTCATCGATATCCGGCGCTAATGGCAAAAGCTCTTCGTCCTGGAGCTCGGACAGAACACTAATCTGACCTGCGGTTATACCCACAAGAAAGAACTTATTGCCGACCTGTACAATCGCAATATGTCTGTCCTGTCCCATCGTAATCTGATCAATCAGACGCATATACATGGAACTGCTGCTCTTTGACAGTCCCTTGCCTATATATTTACTGGCCAGATAACTTCCGTAAATAATAAGCACTACCACAAGAAAAGTAGCAATTACTCTCCACATACAATTCCTTTCTTACTCTAATGCAAGCAAATTGACCTTCATAATTTCTGTAATTCTGACTCCGAAATTATCTTCAACAACAACAACATCGCCCTTTGCAATACACTGTCCATTTACATATAAGTCCACCTGTTCTCCGGCCAGTTTGTCCAGAACCACCAGCGAACCTTTTGTAAAGTCAAGAATGTCCTTTACATATTTTTTAGTTCTTCCAATTTCCACAGAAATCTCAAGAGGAACGCCCATGATTAACTCCATGTTTTCCTCCTGCTCTGCCTCAAGCACAATATCTCCGCCTGGTTTCAAATTGGTCTGAGACGGAGTCTGAACATGAATCATCTTCGGCTCCGGCGCTCTCTTCTTCTCCTGCATGGATTCCTGCATTGCCTGCTGCATTGTCTGCATTTGCTGCATCATCTGCTGCATCATCTGCATCTGCATCATAGAAAGTTCCGGATTTACTGCCGCTACCGGCTGCATAACCGGCTGAACAGGCTGCGCTGCCACTCCCGGCGCTGGTGCTGGCTGCTGTACCGGTATCTCCGGTGCTGGCGCTGACTGCTGCACTGGCTGCGGCGTCACTGGCGCCGGTTCCGGCGCTGCTGATTCCTCTGCTCCTCCGCCTGCAAGAAGCTTCTCAATCTCCTCCTGAGACAGCGTACCGCCTGATGCGGCTGCTGGCGCTGGCGCCGGTTCCGGCGCTGCAGGTTCTTCCGCCGCTCCGCCCGCAAGAAGCTTCTCAATCTCCTCCTGAGACAATGTGCCGCCCGATGCAGCCGCCGGCTCGCTTACCGGCTCCGCAGGAGCAGCTGCCGATGAGGATACTGGTTTTCCGTCTTTACCAATCTCAATAATCTGGTCTTCCGGAAGAAATCCTCTTACCAGTCCCTTGGCCAGTTCCATTGGCATTACATTGAAGAACTCACTCTCAAGCTTATCTGCAATCCTAAGCGTGAATACAACAACCACTTTCGGAGCATCATCTACAAAATACTTTTCAATGAATTCCTGTTCATCCTTCACTTCAAATGATATCGGTGTGGAAATGTTAACCATTCTCCCTAAGAATTCTGACAACGCAGTAGAAGATGCACCCATCATCTGGTTCATGACCTCACAGACTGCACTGATATTAATCTCATTCAGTTCAAACTCCTCATCAGGCACTTCCATGCCCATGAGCATCTCCACGATTACTTTGACATCATGCCTCTTAAGAAGCATGACATTCTCCCCTTCCAGACCAGCAACATAAGTTATCTCAACACCTACGGCCGGCTCCACCCTGTCCATCTCAAATTCTTCTTTTGACACGACATTTACAACTGGCGTTGTAATATCTACTCTGGCGTTCAACATCGTGGAAACTGCTGTCGCAGAGGAGCCAAGGCTGATATTTAGTATCTCACCTATCGCATCTATTTCCATTTTACTAAAGCATTCCGAAGCCATACTAACCCTTCTCTCCTTCCGGGGAAATTATTCCGCCGTTTTTATTTTCCAATCTCTAACGCCTTCTGTGCCATCAGCTTTATCGCATTAAAGGCCGTAATATTTGCCTCGTAAGACCTGGTCGCCGACATTCCGTCTATAGTCTCCTTAACCGGGTCAACATTCGGCATCATGACATAACCGTTCTCATCCGCATCCGGATGATCCGGGTCATATACAGGATTCAAATCTCTCTGATCCTCTATAATCTCTGTCACTTTTACTCCACCCTTTGCAGCAGACGCACTCTTATTCAATAGACTGTTAAATCTTGTACGGAATGAGGTGGAAGGTACTTCCTGCAGAACCACCATCTTTCTCCGATAGGGACCGCCGCTTTCCGTTCTGGTTGTATTCGTATTAGACAGATTCTCCGCTGCAATATCCAGCCTCTGTCTCTCAGCCGTCAATCCCGACGCACTGATGTCAAATGAACTCAAAAAAGACATACTGGTTCCTCCCTCAAATTAACCAAGGATTTTCTTTACCGTAGACAAAATTCGCTCCGGCTTAAAAGGCTTAACAATAAAGTCCTTTGCTCCGGATTTGATCGAATCCATAACCATCGTCTCTTGTCCCATAGCTGAACACATAACGATTGTTGCATTCGGGTCCATACCCTTAATCTCCTTCAGCGTCTCAAGACCATCCTTATTCGGCATCGTAATATCCATAAACACAAGATCAGGCTTCTCAGCTGCATACAGATCGACCGCTTTTGCGCCGTCCTCAGCTTCAACAAGATCTGTATATCCGGCCTGTGTCAATGTAGTCTTTAACATCATCCTCATAAATGCCGCATCATCTACTAACATAATTTTTGCCATTTCTTTTACCTCACTTTTTTGTTCTCATTGTAATTTATATACTCAGATAATTCAAAGGATTTATCTGGTAATTATACCGCTACATCTTCATTCTTCGCTTCCAGTATACGATTCTCAATCTTAACCGCCATGTTCTTGTTATGTACTCCCAACTGGCCGTTAAACCATGGCTGACCTTCCACATACAGAGAAATCAGCGAATTTTGTGGTTTATTCAAATCAATGACATCTCCAACATGAAGATTGTATACATCGTCCAGACTAAGCTGCGCGACTCCCAACTGCGCCATCACATTCATCTTGGACTCCCGGATGCTCTCCATAATATCTTCCCGGTTATTCCGATGTGCGCTTGCTCCCTTATTTGCCAGATGTTTGGTCTTATCAATAATCTCAAATATACCGCTCAGAAGCGTTCCCGGAATACAGATATTCATGGCTCCGCCAATATCGCCCATCTGAATCCTCAGCATAACGATGACAACCGTCTCGTCGACGCTAATCCCCTGAAACATACTGGGGTTCTCTTCTACGCCTTCAAATTCTACTTCAAGCTCCGTATAATTCGCCCACACATCTTTTGTAATTGCCACCAGATAACGAATAATCTTTGCATACAAATCCAGCTCAATATCTGTATATGTATAAGACATATCAACCGACATATCCGTACCCGTTCCTCCAAGCATCCGGTCTATCATTGCTCCCATCACAGACGGCGCAATATGAAATACCATCGGCGGATTGGTGGAATGGTCCTGCAGCCCTACATGAACAAGCGTAATAACATCCGTCTCATTCAAAGCATTGCTGAACTCATAATATCTCTGCTCTTCAACATCTACAACTTCTACCTCACTGGCTACCCGGAACAGTCCGTTAATCTGTGAAGACGCCACCCTGCAATAATTATCATAAATACTCCGGAGCATCTTCAGCTTATCTTTGGTATACTTCTTCGGGCTGTAGAAGTCATATTTTCTATGGTTTTTTTCAGTCTGCT
>CAOKJI010000002.1 GCA_948468495.1 uncultured Dorea sp.
CT
The DNA here is from genome assembly GCA_948468495.1 of uncultured Dorea sp. The sequence goes on from CAOKJI010000002.1 coordinate 3, forward strand.
ACTTTGAATCCTATAAGATGGAGGTAATCCTTGCTGATTACGCTTCGGATATGAAGGGAATCTCTGCATACAGGCAGCAGGCGGTTGAGTCTTTTATCGGTCGAATGGATGAAAGAAACTGCACAAGGGATTTTATTGAATGGATAGCGGATGAGATTGAAACGGCTATCCCGGAGAAGGAAGCAAGAACGGGGAAGAGAGACGCCCGCACGCGCAGAGTGCCTAAGATGATTAAAGGGTATTTCACAGATATGGAAAAGGTTATTGAGGAGAGCGCGGCAGTTCTTCCGTCCGGAAAGAAATGCTGTATCGTAGTTGACCAAAGCGCATATCTGGGAAGAATTGTGCCTACGGATTTATTTCTTGCCGCGATAGCGGAGGATTATGGATTTGAGGTTCATGAAATTATCGTGTGCAGGAATGCTAAAACTTCGGGGCAGCAGATACAGCGGTATCCATATTTGAGGGATTCGCTCCGGGAGAGCATTGTGGTATTGGAGCGCGTTTGAAAATTCATTCCTGCAATCTGCCGCCCCACTTCACACCAGATTTTATGCTGAATTTGGTCAATGTAGCCCACTACATCTCCCAAATCCAGCATAAAATCTGATGCAAATTGGGACGGCATTTTGCAAAAAGCAGTTTGGGGACACGCTCTAGGATATAAGTAAGTTCAGCTTGCGCGTTATCACAGATTGATTTTACAGATTTGTTTTCCGTAAAGTTCTTCCAGTTTCCTGCTGTCGCTTAAGAGGGCGGCGGTCTCAATCTCATCTGTAAGGTCAAGAAGTTCGCGAATCGACGGCTGTACGCCGGGATGGATGATGATTTTCTCTTTATCATTTTTCCCTTCGGAGGTGACAAAGATATTGTCAAATACCCATAAATGCTTTTTAAAATAATTAAATTGATTATAAGTGGTCGTCCGGCTGGTCCAGATATCTTTAAAGCCAAAGTGTACGTCATATTTGGTATTGAGGATTTCGAGGACTTTTTCCTTGTTGTTTTCGCTCAAAATATTGATATTTGGATAGGTGTCGCGCAAATATCTGATTCGCCCGGCTGCTTCGTGTATGGCGGAATCGCTTGTACTGCGTAAGGAATAGATACAGTACAGAAACTCAAATCTTGTGACAGAATCAAACTCAAGAAATATCTTGAGCAGGGCTCTGTATGGAAATAGGATGGAGCCGTCGTCCTTGTTGACGCAGTAATACTTGAGAAGCTGCTCTTTTGACATGGAAGGGTAAATGGACGGATCGGCGAGAAGCGATTTGCCAAGGGGAGTCATGTTATATCTTCTTCCTTTTTTTGCAATTACCCCCATGCGTACTGCATGCGATACATTATTGTGATTACATTTCAAATCCGCCCCGTTCATCTCAGCCTCAGTATTTGTGAATTTCTCCAGAGTCGGCATGATGAGACTGTCTAAATAAGCGTCCAGCGTATAGTCTCCCAGTGAAACAAATACTCGCTTTACTTTACTTTTGCGGGCTTTCGGCGCGGCTTCTGTCCACAGGCCGGAAATGGTCTTATCAGAAGGGTTCTTATTGACTTCTGCAATACGCAGAGTTAATGAGTTTTCAAAATCCTGAATCCCAATCCTGGAGTAAGGCATAAATAATACTTTTGACGACATTCCGTCTGATTCTTTTCCCAGGGTTCCGGCAGCGGCGGAAAAGTTAATCTTATCAATGATATCTGCGAGAGCGTGATCCTGGGAACGCATAGCCTGGATTACATGGTGGAGCGTATCAAAGCTGCCTGGCGCAACATGGCTAAACAATGATGCGTTATCTGGAATAATAACAGGAATCACAATGTAAGAACAGCCGTCTGTCTTGGACGGTGATTTTCTCAGCGCTCTGCCGACGGCCTGTACAATATCAATCAGGGAATTTTTGGAATCTGCGAAGTACACCGCGTCAATTGCGGGAACATCAACCCCTTCGGTTAGACACTTGGCATTTGAAACTAATCCCCGTTCACTGTCTGCAAATTCGGATAGGATTCTAAAGCGTTCGCCTGCCGGCATCGCTCCGTTAACATGACCGGTGTAGGTGCTTCTATTGCGCGTATCGCAAATAATGCTGTCTATGATATCCCCTACCGCATGAATCTGGTTATTCCCATGTACAAAGGTCTTGGCATTTTTGACATAAGCGTGATAAGATATTACTTTTTTAACATCTAATTCTTTCATAACTTTCCCGATGAGAACTTCTTTCAGAAGGACTTCAATATTGGCGGATGAAATCTGCTCGCCAAGCTCTGTAGTGACAATTTTACGCTTAGAGACAAGTTCGGCAATATCGTTTTCTGTAATCGTACACACGACGATTTTATAGTCGCAGATAATCCCCTGCTCAATGGCCTGGCCAAAATTAAGAGATGCAAGGGTTGGTCCGTATTTGGCCGGGTCATCCATCGAGAAGATAATGTTTTCTGCGCTGTCAGCCGCTTTCTTCAGTCTCGGGGAGATTAAACGTTCTGTGGCAGTCATAAAAAGCCGCTTTTTAATCGGTATATACTTATCCTCCATTCCGTATACAAACATAAGGCTGTCTTTTCTTCCAGCTGTGCGGTGACTCTCGTCAAAAATTCCTAAGTCAAAAAATAAATCTGTCTCTAACAGAGCATTTGATATAGCGTCGAGAGAATTGTATGTTGCAAAGATAATTTTCTTTGCGGCGGAGCCTGATAAAAATGTGTGAATATCATCTGGATTTGTGGTAACAGGAAAATCAACGTCGGATGCAAGGATATTTACCTCATCGTCTTCGGGAACGGCTACAGAAGAGTCGCTGCAAACGCACAAATAGCTGAAAGGAACGCTGCAGTTATGAATCCACGAGTCAAGAGTCTGGCGGATAAGGGCAAGGCTTGGTACAACGAAGAGAACAGCTTTTGCGTTCCTGGATTCCTGGACCCACATAGCGATTAAAGTTTTCCCGATACCGCAGGCTGCAATAAATTTGCCCCTGTCATGTCTGGAAAGACCGTCTGTAATCTGGTTAATCAGTTGCTGCTGGTACTGATAAGCGCCCTCGGGTACAGCTTTTTTTACAGCCGGGCGGGCAGACATATCTCCCTCTAAATATTTCAGAAACTCTTCAAAAAAAGCGGAATCCAACATCAGAAATTTGTCCAGAAGAATGGACATCTGATTCTTCTTTTTGCCGGATACTTTGGGGAGATTTGCGCAGTTAGCGCAAATCAGCCTGTAGTCGGCATATTCGGATTCAGCCCAGAATGTAGCAAGCTCTTTCGCTGTGGGAACAGCGCGTCCAGAACGGAACTTTACCTGGTATGCGATGGTCTTTCCGTCGTTACGGATGATGACGCCATCCACGCCGTTGTCTTTTCTCTCCAGCTTAAGCTGTGCTCTTAGCTGCTCTGGAATGTGGTCCTCCGTATAAATTTCCTTAATATCATAATACTGCGAATTACTTTTTAAGTAGAAATATACGAGGTGTTCCATAGCGTCGCCTTTTTCTGTCGTATCGGAAATGGTCTCGACTGCGGCTTCCCATTCAGAAAAAGATAAGTATGTGTTCAATAATACAGGGTTAATTTTTTTCATCCATGATACCTCCTTTTTTTATTATAGATATTCTAACACGTGGATAAGAAAAAGTAAATAGAATAATATAATTTTCGTGAAAATAATTATTTTACGTGATAAATAGAAAGTACGTGATATTATATCGCATTGCATAAGGAAATTTTCAATGGATTTTTGCAAGTTGCTGTGAACGGTAACGATGTTCCGGATTGTAAAAACCTCGCATCAAATAGTAGTGTGAGTTATAGGAAAATGCTGTTATAATTGTTATAACTAAGCAGAAAACAAATGAGAGGTGTAATATGAGAACGCAGCCGGTTGAATTGACAAATATGTGTTTGATATACGATGAAAGACGGATTTTAGTTCAGGAAAAAACAGGAACAAAGTATAAAGGTGGACTTGTATTTCCGGGAGGCCATGTTGAGCCCGGTGAGAATTTAAGGGATTCTGTTATTCGGGAAATAAAGGAGGAGACAGGTCTGACGATATCACATCCGCAGCCCTGTGGGTTCAAGGATTGGATTCGGGAAGACGGAACAAGATATATCGTACTCTTGTATAAGACGGATAAATTTGAAGGTACTTTAAAATCTTCTGAGGAAGGCAGAGTGTTCTGGCTGAACCGGGAAGAGGTAGACGGAGCTAATTTGATTTGGAATATGAAAGAATTATTGCAGATATTTGAGACGGACCATTACTCGGAGTTTTTCTTTGAATATAAAGACGGCATGTACATGGAGGGTGAACTGCTGGGGTAGGAACTATGTGACAGTTCACACGCCGCCTGCTCCACTATGTAAGCAGCGATTTCGCTTCCATTAAGAGCGACTCTGAAACGCCTTGCTCCCTATGCCGCAGTTTGCAGGCCGGAGCAGGCAACATGTGAACTGTTATGAGACTATACTTTTGACAAGAAAAATTGTCAAATTAGGATTGACAAATATAGTTGTCAGTGATAAAGTAAATATGACAAATAAATTTGTCAAAACTATCAGACGTCTAATTATAGAAATAGGAGATGAGGAGTTGGGATTAGTAAATAATTTGAAAAAGTACCGTTCTGAGCTCGGAATAAATCAGACAGAACTGGGGCGTCTGGCCGGAGTATCCAGACAGACCATTAGTTTGATTGAGAGGGGCGATTATTCGCCGTCGGTGACTTTGGCATTAAAGATTGCAAAGATTTGTGAGGTAAGGGTCGAGGACATATTTGTATATGAGGAGGATAAAAAAGATGAAGAGGAACAAGAATGTTAAGAAGATAAATTCATATAAGAGAATGGGAATTTTTATGTTGCTTTCAGCTATTTGTGGCGGAGCGCTGGGCCTGCTGGGCGCAATTATTATGGCCAATGGCGGAATGAACATGGTAAAAGGCAGCGTATCTTTTGTATTGACAGGGATTCAGCAGATTATGGTTCCCGTACTTGTATTTATCACACTTGTATCTATTGTTTATGGAGAGCTTAATTTAAAAAGGCAGAGAATGACAGGCAGTAAGATTCTTGAGACAGAAGATGAGGAATGCGACCGGTGGGAATATGAGGAGGAAAAAACAGGCGCATATGGAATGGTGGCAAATATCGTTTCACAGGTACTTTGTATTCTGGTATTGTCGGCGGGATTTTCGATTCAGTATATTAACGGCAATACTGAAAGAATGCTGGCGGCATGTGTGATATTCCTGGTATGTTATATTTATGATGGATTTTGGCAGATCCGTTATGTGAAGCTGGTTCAGAAAGCTCACCCTGAGAAGAAGGGGGAAGTATCATCAAGAAAGTTTCAGCAGCAGTGGCTGGACAGTTGTTCTTTGGCACAGGAATTATGGCGATTATAACGGTAGCTTTCATCTGGCTGGTGGTAACAGTGCCTTATTTGAGCTCCTGCGTAAAATTAAAAGGGAAGAAGATTCGGGAATAAGAGATGTGCTATTCAGGAGGCGACGGATAAAAAGACGGTTATTCAGAGGGATGAATTTAATGTGCCGCTTGAAAATGCTTATTTCAGAGGATTCTATGAGAAGATGGTCGCTTTTATCAGGGATTCCTGGTAGGAATATTGGGCTAGAGCGGGAATTATCTGGTGAAATCTAACCATGAAACAGGGAATGGGCGTTCTGATATTGTGGCGAGGAGTCATTCGCTGTGGGGAAGGTCGTTTGTTCTGGAATTAAAAGGATTGTGAGGTTCGGACTTCTATTGATAATCAGAAAAATGAGGAGTGACTGCAGTAAGATAACATTTAGAGAGAGCAGTCAGATGAAGGTATGAAAAAAGGAATATGAAAACAGCCCCCTGCATACATTGTAAAAACAATGAGTGCAGGGGTTTTGTATGAAAGATTATATTGAGGAGAGAGCGGTAGAAATTGCATATTATATTATTGAACATAAGGCAACAGTAAGGCAGACAGCAAAGGCGTTTGGGGTTAGTAAAAGTACGATACATATGGAAGTAACAAAAGAGGCGGTTTTGTGAAGGTTTTGTATATGGTGAGATGAAAGGAATAAAAAGTAATGCATATAAGGAGAATTTGGTTGGAGGAGATGACTCCTCAGAATCAAATCTGCGATGAAAAAGCTCGGTGATGGCCGGGCTTTTTACATATGGAAATAAGTAAGAGTAGAAAAGTATGGCTGAGAGTGAAAATGCTGTAGTGAATCTTTTATTCATAGGTGATACGTTGTTAGGCAAAAGTGTGATATAATCAAATTATTATTATCAGGTTTAGGTAGATAAATAAGATTTTTCGCGAATTTTACAAAAGATATTAAGAAGAATATTGGGGGAGGTGCCTATGAGCGATATAATAAAATTTAATGCTGACAGAGATATAGTTACAGAACAGAATAATGAAATCGTGAGAGAAAGCCATGATTTAGCTGAGATGACAGAAGAAACGTTGTTTGATGCACGAAAAGAAATTGCAAATATGAAAACACTTAGTGTGCCGATTGCTGAACTGGCTTTATTAGGAACTGTAGTAGCGTCCTTAATCCCGGCTTTAAGGACAGTAACGCAAACGACAACATTGAATACTCAGGGTTTATATCAGCTTGCAAATGCAGGAGTAGGAGATGCTTTGAAGATAGCAAAGAATGGCAACTTTTGGGGAGCATTCAAGACTGCAGAAGGGAAATCAAAATTTGCACAGCTTAAAGCGGCAGAGCCTCTTTCAACTACCAGTACTGCGGTAATGCCTATTGATCCGGCAACAATGATGATGGCAGTAGCGTTGTTTGCAATAGAGCAACAGTTAAAAGGTATAGAGGAAAAGCAGAAGCAGATTCTGTCATTCCTTGAAATTGAGAAAGAATCAGAGATTGAAGCAGATGTAGAGATTCTGTCAAAGATGATTACTACATATAAGCATAATTGGAATAATGAGCATTTTGTTGCAAGTAATCACAAGATGGTGCTGGATATTCAAAGAACAGCCAGAAAGAATATGCTTTCATATAAAAAGAAGGTTGCAGAATTACTAGATTCTAAAAAAATGATTGTTGCTCAGACAAAAGTAAAATCAACTTTAAACGATTTGCAGAAGAAATTCAAGTATTACCGACTGTCATTATATACTTTCTCGATGGCTTCATTGGTTGAAATTATGCTTAGTGGGAATTTCAAGGAGACATATATTTCTGATGTAAAGACAGAGATTAAGAAATTCTCAGCGGAATACAGAGATTTATTCACAGAATGTTCCATGTATCTTGAGAAGATGACTTCAGGATCTGTAGAAGTAAATGTTATGAAAGGGATTGGTGTTGCGAGTAAGGCAGTAGGAAAGTTTATAGGAAGTATTCCAGTTGTGAAAGAAGGACAAGTGGATGAGTTCTTACAAGATGGAGGGGCATATTTGAAAGAAAATGCTCAGGATATGCAGAAGAAGATACTGGAAGCATTTGCAGCTCTTCATAATCCGGGAACTGGTGTATTTATGGACAAAATGGAAGATATGATTCGGATTTATAATCATACTGATAAAATTTGTTTTGATGATAAGAAAATATATCTTATTGCAGGGTAAGATAATGGCTGAATGCGAATAAGAAGGAGAAGAATGTGGAGAAATTTTCAGAGAAAAGTTTATTATCGCTTGGAGATTATTATGTCTATGGTCTGATTGATCCTAGGAATAGGAAGATATTTTATATTGGCAAGGGAACCGGAAATCGGGTTTTTGAACATGAATTGGAAAGTCAAGAAAATCCTGAGAGCGAGAAGTTGAAATTAAAGAGGATAGCAGAGATTAAAGCAGCTGGCTTGGAAGTTGAAAAAGTTATTATTAACTGTAATTTAACAGAAGCGGAAGCATTTGCAGCAGAAGCGGTACTAATTAATGCGTTTAATTATGTTAAAGATACCCGGTTAACAAACATTGTTGCAGGACATCATTCGGCGGAAGCTTTGACAGTAGATGATTTTGAAAAGATCTATGGAGCAGAAGAGTTACAGGAATCAGATATTCGGCACAAAGTAATGATTATCAAGATAAATAAACTTTATCAAAAAGGAATGACGGAAGATGTTCTATATGATTCGGTACGTGGTATTTGGCGAGCATCATTTGTAGAATATGTTTTTGGGGTTTATAATTCGTTAATAGTTGCGGTATATAAACCGACAATGTGGTATGTTTGCAAAGATGCATTAGAAAAGTTGCCAAAGCACGTTACGCAATTGACTTCCAAAATGGAGAACAGAGTGTTTTTTGTAGATGAAAGATTTGAGAATCAAGAGTTGATGGATGAAGCAGAAAAGTTTTATTTGTATAAATCCATTGCTGGTTTGAAAGTAAATCAGAGTGCATAGAATCCAATTACATATTTAGAGCCTAAAGAATAGAGCAAGATCCACTCCGTATTACCATATCGCAATTTCTTGCATATTCTCATCCAGAGTATTTGCTTGATGGAGAGCATCCCCATACCCGCTAACTGGCTTCACAATGAAAAATATATTTTTGGATAAAAACAGCTATATGATTTCAGAGATGAAATCGTATGGCTGTTTTTGTCTTCAAATGCCAATTTTCCACGAAGTGCTGCTGTTACATTTTTGTAAAAGCTAATTTATTTTTATGGGTCTGGGGTGTCCCCAGCAAGAAGAAACTCATGGGATGACATGGAGAGAAAATCGATAATGTAATTAATATAGGGGTGGATCTTGCTCTGTAAAAAATAAAAGAAATATGAAGTTCGCCCCTGTAAAATAGCCTGTTTCCCATTCGTTATATAGAGGGGGATTTAGGATGAGATATAAAAGTATCTGTTTCCATTTTATTGAGTAAAGAGAAAAAATGTTGAAATTTTGGTTTTCACCCTGTAAAAGAGTCGTTTTCCGTTTCGATATATGAGAGACAATATTTTTTGAAGTGAGTTAGGAAGCAGAACCGTAAGTAGAGGAGGAATTCGGGCAATGAGATTTACTTATATGAAAGATACAGAAGAACAACTGTTATATTATCAATTTCCAAAATTCTTATTGGAGATACCGCTCAACCAAAATGCACGTATTGTATATTGTCTATTGTACGACAGAGTGAGAATTTCTAGAAAGAATCAATGGGTGGATGAACAAGGGAGAGTATATGGTGTATTTCCTATTGAGGAGTTATCGCAAAAGCTGGGAAAGTGCCAGACGTCTGTGAAGAAGGCATTGAAAGAATTGGAGAAAGCAGGATTGTTGTGTAGGAAGTTTGGAGGATTTTCCAGACCAAAGCATTTGTACGTTTTAGTACCGGAAAAAGATTCTATTGAAGTTGATTCACAGACGGACGGTAATGTGTCTTCTGAAGGGGTGGAAAGCCGGCGGCTAATCAGACGGAAAGTTGTCTTTATGGAAGGCGGAAATGTGCCGCATAGTAAAGGAATAGAACAAAATAATAGAAGTAAGAACAGGAGAGTAAAAGGACAGGATATTCCGAGGAGGAATTATTTTATTGAGTCGGATTATGAGTGCGGAGAGGAGGAGAGTCTGTGATAGATGCGAAAAAGTCATTTTATGGAGAGGATGGATTGTTGTATTGTACTGTGTGTGGAGAAGCTTTAGAATCATTTTATCCGCAAAATTCTATTATGAAGGGTGGGAAACATCCGAGGCAATGTGCATGTGAGCGGAAAGTTCGCGAGGAAGAGGGAAAGTATCGAAAGAAAAAAGAACATCAGGAATTAGTAGAAAGAAATCGGCGCATTTGTTTTGAGAAAAAGCGATGATGAACTGGACATTTCAGAATGGAGACAAAGATAATCCGGCTGTGAAAATTGCAGAAGACTATGTTTGTAATTGGGACGAGATGAAAAAGAGGCATGTGGGGTATTTATTGTGGGGACCGGTGGGAACGGGGAAGAGTTATATTGCCGGTTGTATCGCAAATGATTTACTGGAGCAAGAAGTAACGGTCAAGATGACGAATTTTAATATGATTTTGAATGAATTATTTTCGGTGGAAGATAAGGCGGAATATATCAGAGCATTGATGAGATATGAACTTTTGATTATCGATGATTTGGGTGCGGAACGAAGCAGCGAATACGCGATGGAAAATGTTTTTGGTGTAATAGACCATTGTTGCTGCTCAGGAAAGCCATTGATTGTGACAACCAATTTACCCCTGGGAAAATTAAAGGGAGAAACGGATGTGGATAAAAAAAGAATTTATGACGGGATATTGGAGATGTGTGTTCCGGTAAAAGTGGAAGGAACTAGCCGGAGAACGGAGATTGCCAGAGATAAAGTTCAAGAGGTAAAGGCTTTGTTGAAGGTTTAGGACTATTTCAGTAGATATTTTCATAGTAATGGACAAAGAGAAAAGGGAGGTGGGAGCCCGCTATGAAGAGACAGAAACTGAATTATCGTTTTCATAATCCGAATACTGTGGAAGTGACCGCCGATTACATATTGAAAGTATTTATTGAGACGAATATGAAGAAAGTAGAACGGGCTATGCAGGAGGCGGCTAACAAGAGTGCGGAAGAGGACAAGCAGGATGAAAAATAAAGCTTGAATATGATTTATCCAAGGAATTCGAATTTTATCCAAGGTTTTAAACAAGAAAAAACAAGATTAAAAAAAGAATTAACCAAGGATGATGCCTTATTCGTATTTTGATTTTGGCTTATTAAGTAAGAAAAAATGAAAATTACAAGTAGATATATGAGAAAAAAACTCAAATACTGTTTACAAAAACATAATTCAGAGTATAATAAAGAATATAGAAGAGAAAATCCGAATTGGAGGTAACAGTATGTTATGTCAATTTACAGTCAAGAATTATAAGAGTATACGAGATGAAATGACTTTTGATATGCAGGCGGCAGCTATTTCGGAGCATGAAAATAAAGTAATCAGAGATAAAAATGGAGAACAGTTCTTACCAGTTTCTGCAATATATGGTCCAAATGGCGGCGGGAAATCAAATGTATTGGAAGCATTGCATACTGTGGCAGCGAAAGTGCTGCGTCCGCTGTATGCAACAGGAGATAACGAAGAACGTGTTTTTCTTCAGAAAAGATTACTGATTGAGCCATTTGCATTTTCAGAAGAAATGAAAAACGAACCGACAGAATTTGAAGTTTTCTTTTGGACAGAACTGGCAGAATATAGATATATTCTTCATGTGAAAAGAGAAGTTGTTGTCTATGAATGTCTTGATCGTGTGAAATTGGAGACTGGGAGACGTTCGGCCCTTTTTGAACGAACAGCAGAAGAAACCACATTAAAGGGAGTGTTTACAAAGTTAAAAATCAGCGATGAACTTTCTGCGACATTGCCATTGTTATCTTATTTAGGAATTACCTATAAGAAAAACGAGGTCGTAAAGGATGTCTTGGAATGGTTCGAATATGGCATTGATTTCTTGAACTACGGAAATCCAATCGAAGAACTCCGCATGGCAGTTTCAAATTCGGAAGATGTTAAGCAGTTAATGTTGGACATGATACAGGAAATGGATTTGGATATCGTGGATTTCCGAGTAGTAGAAGATGAAAACAACCGAATCGACGTGTATACAAAACACATGGTTGAAGGATATGAAGCAGAGCTGAATTTGCTTGAAGAATCCAGCGGTACGAAGAAATTATTTGGACTGATGCCATTTATTGCTGACAGCTTATTATCCGGAACAACACTAGTAATTGATGAATTGGATGCCAAAATTCATCCTGTGTTATTGCGTCACTTAATTATGATGTTTAATGATATGAACATCAATAAGAAAAAAGCACAGTTGATATTTACATCCCATGATTTATCTACGATGAATAGTGAAGTGTTCCGAAGAGATGAAATTTGGTTTGTGGCGAAAGGAAATGCACAGAATTCAAAATTATATTCTCTTGTAGAATTTAAAAATGAGAAGGGCGAGTCTGTTCGTAAAGATGCTAAATTTGATAAACAGTATCTTGAAGGTAAGTATGGAGCAGATCCATACCTCAGAAGAATTATAGATTGGGGGAAGGTCAATGCCTAAGAAAGCCAGAACAGAAGTGTGGAGAAAGAAGCGCCGCCAAGAACATTTGGAAATGAAAAAATATAGATATTATATTTTCTGTGAAGGCCAGGAAACGGAACCGAATTATTTCCAAGGGTTCAAAAAACGGATTGAAGAAAATCCAATTTACAAGGATATGGTTTTGATTGAAATAGAGCCTTGTCAGGCAGAAACCATGCGTGTAATCGGAATGGCAGAGGAATATGTGAAAAAGAATCGACTTCAAAAAGGGCAGATATGGTGCGTGTACGATAAAGACAGTTTTCCGGCGCAGCATTTTAATGGTGTGGTTGAACGTGCGGAAAAATTGAATCAAGAAAATTCAGAATTACAGTATCATGCTTCATGGAGCAATGAATGTATAGAGTTTTGGTTTCTTCTGCATTTTGCATATTATACTTCAAACAACCATAGGGCAGAGTATAAGAAGTTTCTTAATGAAAAGTTTCAAGAACTTGGAATTGGGAAGTATGAGAAAAATATGGATAATATTTTTGAAGTGTTGATGGAGCATGGAAACCCGAAGTTGGCGATACGATATGCGAAACGGATTATAAAAGATGGACAAGGGAAAACACCAACAGAGATAGCGCCAGGAACAAAGGTGTATGAGTTGGTAGAGGAACTGGCGAAGTATTTGCCGGAAGAAGAACAAAGAAGATTTTTAGATTTGTTGTAAAAAAATTTGAAGAGGGAGACATTAAGAAATGAATGATATATACAATAGAACTTTTGGGACTGGGTGCTACACTAACAGAATAGGCTGTTAAAGGAACTGCGACTGCGGTATCAAGTAAATTAAAAGCAAGAAAAGAGGAAAAAAATGCAGAAAAAATAAGAAGTACATATGATGAAATTATTAATGAACTTCTTAATGAACGAGAAGAAGCAGTGCGCATTGCGCAAGCATATAAATCTGAATTAGAGAAAGTGGTTATTAGTGATGAAGATATTCAACACTTACATAATACAGTTTCGAGAATTTTAGAAATTATAAAAGAATCCCAAGTAGCAAGTGCAACACTACTGGGAGAAGAAACTGTAGAAGCTGTAAAGAAACAGGTTGAGTCATATGAGCAAATCAAAGCTCTGATTAGTGTGGACACATTAAAGACGATGCAATTATTGGGATTCAATTATAAAGTTCAATTATAAAGCTGCAATTGGAGAACCGCTAACTCTTATGCTTAAGAATTTTATATTATCCAAAGTTGCGGAACCGGATTCTTTCATTGCATTTCAGAAAATAGTGACACCAGAAATGGTTGAAATTTTAATGGATGAAACGGCATATGAAAACTTTAAACAAATAACAGGTATTGAGTAATTAGTGCCTGGATTATGATTGAAATATTTAAAATCAAAAAACTAGATTGATACTGTTAAATAGCAAAACAAAAAGTGCAAGAAAAAACAAAATCTTGCACTTTTTTGTGATAACGGAAACGTTGTCCGTAGTCAACTTTAGGTTGAAATTGTATAATTACTATAAAAAATGGAAAGGAGATTAGAAATGACAACGAGTCAATTACTACATGAGTGAATGAAAGAAAAGGGATATTCCAAAATTAAGATACAAAATGAATTGGGTTGTTGTGAAAAAACATTGCGAAAATATCTTAATGGAACAACAACTAGTGGACCATATTTAATGAAATTATTGGCAATATTGAATATATCAGTTAGCGAATGGAACAGTTGCAGAAATATAAAACGAGAAGAGGAGTTATAGATGGGAAAATATAGAGAAGTAAGAGAAGTAATTATTAATATATTATCTGATAAACAATGGCATGGGATAGATGAAATACAGAGTAAATGCGAAGGAGAAGGAATAAATTTAGAAGGTAATAGAGGACCTATTTACAATGTTATGCATCAGTTAAAGAAGAAAGGAAAGATTGAAGCAAATGGAATGGGTGAGTATCGAGTATGGAATCAAGATATAGGGTGTATTGAAAAAAGAAAAACGGAACTTACTAATAAGCAGAAAAATCAATTGATAGAAAGTATAGAAAATATAGAAATATATTTGGTTAAGTATAAGAATTTTGATTGGATTAATTGTTCGGATGAAGAATTACAATATGCAAGAAGTAATGTGACCAGGTTGTTAGACTTGGCACAGAAAATAGAAAAAGAATTTAGAAGAATATAATGGCTTGTTGTGTACAAATAAAAATATTACGATATAATAAAGGTAGTAACAGAATGATATATACCTAACAGAAAGGACAATCCTATGAACATAGCAGCGTATTGCCGAGTTTCCACCGATAAAGCCGATCAGCTCAACAGTTTAGAGGCACAGAAACAATTCTTCTCCGAGTACACCAAGCGTACCGGAGATGTTTTAGTAAGATTATATGCAGACGAGGGAATTTCTGGAACAAAAATTAAGAATCGTAAGGAATTTTTGCGCATGATGTCTGATGCGGAAAAGGGAATGTTCGATATGGTTGTAGTAAAGGATATTTCCCGCTTTGCCAGAAATACCGTGGATCTTTTGCAGAATGTTCGGAGGTTGAAGTCTTTAGGAATCGAAACGCAATTTCTTACAGCCAATATGACCAGTATGGGAAATAGTGAATTTGTCCTTACCATCTTCGGGGCATTGGCGCAGGAGGAGAGTGCTAATACGTCCAAGCGTGTGAAGTTCGGTAAGAAGATGAATGCGGAAAAAGGACGAGTTCCGAATATTGTGTACGGATACGATAAGACAATCGGAGATTATTTTAACCTTACTATCAATGAGAAAGAAGCGAAGGTTATTCGTCAGATTTATAAATGGTACACAGAGGAAGGCTATGGTGCTTCTAAGATTTCCAACATGCTGAATGAACAGGGAATTCGGACGAAGAGAAATTGCAAATGGAGCCAGAATGCGACCTGCCGTATTTTAACAAATGAGATTTACACCGGAAAGATTATCAATGGGAAACAGGAGGTTGCGGATTTCCTGACCGGGCAGCGAAGAGAGAAGGATGAGACGGAGTGGTTGGTTACGGAAAAGCCGGAACTGCGAATTATAGCTGATGAGATATTTGAGAAGGCGCAGGAAATTCTTCATTCCAGACATGGGGCGTTCAATATGAAGCATGAGCGTCAAAGCAACAAACATTTATTTTCTACGTTGATTAAGTGCAAGGAGTGTGGTTGGTCTTTCCGTAGAAGTGTTCGGACATATAAGAATACGTATATCCGCTGGGTATGTTCCGGACACAATGGGAAAGGAGCGGACAGTTGCCCGAATGCGATTACTATTGACGAGGACGAGTTGATTCAGATCTTGCAGGATTATTTTGCAAACGTATTGAAGCAGAAGAAAAAGGTAATCAACTATGTGGTAAATGAGTTCCAACGTGTCTACAAAGCCAAGGATGAAAATCTGGAATATGAAAAAGAATTAAATAGTCAGCTTTCCAAGTTACAGAAAATGCGTGAGAAATACATGGATATGTATACTGATGATCTGATTAGCCGCGAGGAGTTGAATGAGAAAATCGGCGGTTCCAGAAAAGAAATCGAGCGTTTGGAAAATGAATTGAAAATTGTATCCTATCAGTTGACCAGGGGCGAGCAGTTGGAGGCCGTTTTGAATAATACCTTTAAGCAGTTGGAGAATATTACAGACGTTCGGGAAATGACAAATGTGCAGCTGAAGAAGCTGATTCAGAAAATCGAAGTGGACAAGGATGGAAATGTGGATATCTATCTGCGGTTATTCGGAGATTTGGGATTGGATGAAACGATTCTTATTGAGGATAACATGGAAGCATCAGCCAATGATGATGAGAAAACTAAAACAGTTCTATTAGGTAATGACCAAACATAAGGATGTTACAGACCGCCTTCTGGTAATTAATCCGTCCCTGGCAGCAGAGGCCCGTAAAGTGCTGGATGTCAATAAGTCAGAACGGCATATCCGGGGTGGACTTGCTACGAAAGAGAAATACCTTCATCAGCATATATAGAACTTGACAATTTTCTCATTTTTTATTAGTATATGTCTGAGAAATTACATAAGATTGATGACAAGGGAGCTTGTATGGAAGCAGGCTGAGAGTGGGCTGATACCGCCCAGACCGAGTACCTGATTTGGATAATGCCAGCGTAGGGATGCGTATAGAGGAATGTAGAAATCTCCTTTGTTTTCAATCGAAAATGAAGGAGGTTATTTTTATGTTAAAGTTTTTGGTTACAGCGGAAGGAGGCCTGACCAGCGCAGGCTATATAACTTGCATTGCAGTGGGAATTGCGGTATTTGCTCTGGCTATTTTTTTTGCAGGGAAGAGTTCAGACAAGAAAAAAATTGCCACGAAACAGCTTGTATTTTGTGGAATTGCGATGGCGCTTGCATTCATAACATCTTATATGAAAATATTTGAGATGCCATGGGGCGGAAGCGTTACCTTGTGCAGTATGCTTTTTATTGTGCTGATAGCGAATTGGTATGGGGTAAAGGCCGGAATCTTGGTGGGTCTTGCATATAGTGTTTTGCAGTTTATTCAGGAGCCTTTTGTTCTGTCTTTCTTCCAGGTTTGCTGCGATTATTTTCTGGCGTTTGCCGCGCTTGGCGTTGCAGGTTTTTTTGCCGGGAGTTCCAATGGATTAGTCAAAGGTTATATAGCCGCGGTATTTGCAAGAGGCGCGTTCCATGCTTTGGGCGGATATCTTTACTGGATGAGTTATATGCCGGAGAATTTTCCTCAATCGTTGAAAAGTATTTATCCAATCGCATATAATTACAGTTATCTTCTGACAGAGGGAGTAATTACGATAATCCTTATATCGATACCAGCGGTTGCAAAGGCGCTGAATCAGGTAAAAAGAATGGCGCTTTCTTGACTCTTTCTGGCAAACAGCCTATAATAAATTGCTATGAAAGCCTCAGCGCTGCAGGAGAATTTTGGGTCAGCCAAATTACATTAGTTTCACGAACAACGAACCAGGCGGGCATGCCTGCAAATTTGGCGGTTGACGCGTTTGATACCCTGTTGCCTGCAGCGGGATATTTGACTGACAGAAAGGAAGTCTTTGGAGTGACAAAGAGAGTTAAGGCTGACAGAAGTAATTATTTATTTGACAACCGTGCGCTGACAGCATTGATTATTCCGCTGATAATTGAACAGCTATTAGCGATTCTGGTGGGAATGGCTGACAGTATTATGATTGCCAATGTGGGGGAAGCGGCGGTATCCGGCGTGTCTCTGGTGGATCAGATTATGATTCTGGTGATTCAGATATTTTCGGCGCTGGCAACCGGAGGAGCGGTGGTCACAGGCCAGTATTTAGGGCAGCGGAACCGAAAAAAGGCCTGCGAATCGGCGATGCAGATGGTGTGGTTTATTACACTTTGTGCTGCGGTTATTACACTGGGGGTCTACGCGGGGAAATATTGGATTCTGCATGGAGTATTTGGACAGATTGACAGTGAAGTCATGAGACATGCCAATATCTATCTGTTGATTGTATCGGCCTCCATTCCATTTATTGCATTGTATAATTGCGGCGCGGCAATTTTCCGTACTATGGGAAATTCCGAAATATCTATGCGGATATCTGTTATCATGAATATAATCAATGTCGGCGGAAATGCGCTGCTTATTTATGGATTTCACAGAGGCGCGGAGGGGGTTGCAATTCCGACGTTAATTTCCCGCGCGGTTGCGGCAGTAATTATTGCCGCAAAGCTCCTAAAAAAAGAATACCCGGTACATATTGAAAAAACGCTGCATTACCGTCTGGACTGGTCTATGGTAAAACGGATTTTGAGTATTGGGATTCCAAACGGAATGGAGAACAGCATGTTTCAGTTGGGAAAGATTATTGTACTGAGCCTGATTTCTACTTTTGGGACCTATGCGATTGCTGCAAATGCGGTGGGAAATGCGGTTGCAATGTTTTCCGGTCTTCCGGGAATGGCGCTTACGCTGGCGGTAACCACAGTTATTTCCCGATGTGTAGGCGCGGGAGATTATGAGCAGGTGAAATATTATAACCGCAAATTGCTTGTGATTACCCATATAGGACTGATGCTTTCGGTAGGACTGGTATTCTTAACTCTGCCATGGATTATTCGGGCTTACCATTTATCGGATATGACTGCAGAGGTAACAAAGCAGATTATTTATTTCCATGGGATTTGCACAGTGTTCTTCTGGCCGGCAGCATTTTTGCTTCCTACGACCTTTCGGGCAGCAGGGGATGCGAAGGCCTGTATGTTCATTTCTATATTATCCATGTGGATATTCCGGATTGTGTTCAGTTATATACTGGGGCGGTATATGGGAATGGGGGTATTCGGCGTCTGGGTTGCTATGATTATTGACTGGCTGTTTCGGGGAGTGTGTTTTGGAATCCGTTATTTTGGCGGTAAATGGAAGAATGCGGCGATTGTATAGAATTTTAGGAAAGATTTAATTCTCCAAGGAAAAGCAGGGAAGGAGTTATACCAATGAAAAGAGAGTTAGTAATTGTTCTTGATTTTGGCGGACAGTATAACCAGTTGGTTGCAAGACGTGTTCGTGAAAATAACGTATACTGCGAAATTTATTCTTATAAAACAGATTTGGCAAAAATTAAGGCTCTGAATCCAAAAGGGATTATTTTGACAGGAGGGCCGAATAGCTGCTATGAGGCGGATTCCCCGAGTTGTTCCAAAGAATTATTTGAAATGGGAATTCCTGTTCTGGGTTTGTGCTACGGAGCGCAGGTTATGATGCATGTGCTTGGCGGAAAAGTAGAGCGGGCAAAGGTGCGGGAGTACGGGAAAACAGAAGTAGAAGTGGACGGTTCATCAGCCCTGTTTCATAATGTAGCAGGGAAAACGATTTGCTGGATGAGCCATTTTGATTATATATCCGAGACGGCGCCTGGATTTCGTATTACGGCGCATACAGCGGATTGTCCGGTTGCGGCGGCAGAGTGCGCCGGAAGGGCGCTTTACGCGATTCAGTTTCATCCTGAAGTTTTGCATACGCAGGAAGGAAGTAAGATGCTTTGCAATTTTGTAAGAGGAGTTTGCGGATGTGCCGGAGACTGGAAGATGGATTCTTTTGTGACAAATTCGATAAAATCTATCCGGGAGACGGTTGGAAACGGTAAGGTTCTCTGTGCTTTATCCGGCGGCGTAGACTCTTCGGTTGCAGCAGTTATGCTCTCTAAGGCAGTTGGAAATCAACTTACCTGCGTATTCGTAGACCATGGCCTGCTTCGTAAGAATGAGGGGGATGAAGTGGAGGCGGTTTTCGGCCCGAAGGGAGCTTATGATTTGAATTTTATCCGAATTAATGCTCAGGACCGGTTCTATCGTAAACTTGCGGAAGTAGAAGAGCCAGAAGAGAAACGCAAGATTATCGGGGAAGAATTTATCCGGGTATTTGAGGAAGAGGCGAAGAAAATCGGCGCAGTGGATTTTCTGGTTCAGGGAACGATTTATCCGGACGTAGTAGAAAGCGGTCTTGGCGGGGAATCCGCAGTCATTAAGTCCCATCATAATGTGGGTGGATTGCCGGATTATGTGGATTTTAAGGAAATACTGGAACCGCTTCGGGATTTGTTCAAAGACGAAGTGCGGAAGGCTGGCTTAGAGATGGGGATTCCGGAGCATTTGGTATACCGTCAGCCATTTCCGGGACCGGGACTTGGGATTCGGATTATCGGGGAAGTGACTGCAGAAAAGGTAAGAATGGTGCAGGATGCGGATGCCATTTACCGGGAAGAGATAGCAAACGCCGGACTGGAGGGGAAGGTCGGGCAGTATTTTGCCGGGCTGACAAATATGCGCAGCGTGGGAGTGATGGGGGACGAGAGGACCTATGATTATGCGGTGGCGCTGCGGGCCGTCAATACAGTGGACTTTATGACGGCAGAGGCGGCAGAGATTCCTTTTGAGGTGCTGCAGAGGGTGATGAGCCGGATTATCAATGAGGTAAAAGGGGTTAATCGGGTACTGTATGATTTGACGTCGAAACCGCCTGGGACAATAGAGTTCGAGTAAGAAGGTTGGTGTTAGAATATAATTAGTACAAGTTAGACATGGAAATTTCCTAACAGAAAAGTATAATAGAACAGATGGAGGAATGAACATGGCTACACAGTATACAGAAGAATTTAAGAATGATGCAGTAAGATATTGGAAGGAACATCCAGAGCTTGGGATCGCCAAGTGTGCAAAGAATCTGGGGATTAGTAAGACAGCTCTTTCTAACTGGAGAAAGATATATGATGCAAATGAGGGGACAGTCCCAACCAGGGGAAGGGGGAATTTTGAGAGTGATGATGCAAAGGAGCTTGCACGCCTACGTAAAGAACTGCGTGATACACAGGATGCTTTAGACATCTTAAAAAAAGCAATCGGCATACTGG
>CAOKJI010000003.1 GCA_948468495.1 uncultured Dorea sp.
GGGGGACACGCTCTAGTATATGAGTATCTACAAAACAGTGTACTATTACAACGAATATTAAGTAATTGGCAGTTTGGCTTGCCTATTAAGTAAACATTTATTTACAAAATACTAAAAAACACCTCCTAACATCGGATAATATATTTGAGGCATAATGAATTATCACGATAGTAAATAAACATTCATTCTCTTCTGTTTAAAAACACACTGCCTGATAGCAGTATGTTTTTAATTTTCTCACTTTCTTCTACAAACTCAGATAGCCGCTCAAGCCTTCGGTCAAAAACTGGAACACTGTCTCTTCCGTCTCCTGATTGTTCGGAATTACTCCTTCCACAACATACTTAGCATACATAACTGTACTGGTAAGTACATGAAGCCACAGCAAATCCTGATTCATCTGCTTTAGGCTGGGAAAAACCTCATGAAAAGCCCGAACCATTCCGGCGAAAGTCTCGAAGTAACTTATATCCCGATTCTTATCATATACCGGAAAGAAAGCGCTGTCCCGAAACCGGTGATAGAATACCGTCTCATCCGGTCTGGCCACCCAAAAACGGAAGTAAGGAACCCACAGAGTTCTCACCGCTCCTATGGGGTCGGCGAGCATGATTTGCGGATCAAACTTCAAATGCTCAAATATTGCCGCCGCCTGCCTATCCACATAGGTAAAGCATTCCATCATCAACTGTTCCTTACTTTCAAAGTAACGATACAATGCCCCGGAAGATAGCCCCGCCAGTTCGCTGATATTCTGAATCCGTACCCCTTCGAGACCGTACTGCCGCACAGCCTTCATCGCTGCGAAAATGATTTTGGTTCTTGTATCATCCATTCGCGCTCACTTCTCTCAAAAATAACCGTTTCATATTAACTCGCTCAAATTATACACTACTTTATTCCCGTTCGCAATACTTTTGTTTCTAATCACAGGATATCATATCCTTTAGCTGATACAATGCAAAACCAACTGCCACAAGCGCCGCCGCACCATCTGCAATGGGTCCCGCATACATCACTCCGTCAATTCCCATAAACATTGGGAAGATAAGAATCAGCGGGAGTAGAAAAATCACCTGTCTTGTGAGCGACACTACGATTCCGAGCTTCGCTTTGCCAATTGATGTAAAGAAACCAGAAGACATGGGCTGAACTCCATTTAAAAACGTCAGAAACATAAATATCTTAAAATACCGCTCTGCAAAATGAAAGTACGCTTCGCTTCCAGAGCCGAAGATACTGACAATCTGCCTGGGGAATAACTGAAAACACAGGAAAAATGAGATTCCTACAGCCATGCAGATGGAAAATGCCTTTTTGTAGGTCTCTCTTACTCTTTCATAATTCTTCGCTCCATAGTTAAATCCCCAGATTGGCTGGCACCCTTGGGAAATGCCGATGCAAATAGCCATAAAAACCATATTTACCTTGGAAATCACACCTACGCAGGCAAGAGGAATATCCGCCCCATACATAGACTGGGCTCCGTAATGCCTCAGCGTATTATTCATGGTAATCTGTACAATCGCCATGGCAATCTGATTAATACAGGCGGCCATTCCCAGCAAAGCAATCGCCTTCACATATTCCGCTCCGGGCCGCAGCATGGAAACAGTCAGACTCATATTACGCTTCTTTGCAAAATAATAAATGACCATGATTCCAGATATTATCTGACCGATTATCGTCGCTGCCGCCGCTCCTTTGATTCCCCAATGAAATTCAAAGATAAATAGTGGATCAAGAATCGTATTGATAATCGCCCCGGTCAGCATACAAATCATGGAATAAGTCGGGCTCCTGTCCGCCCGTATGATATGGTTTCCGCCTGTAGTCAGAATCAGAAACGGAATGCCGAATGCCGTAATTCCTGTATAGTCTCTCGCAAATGGCAGGATGTCCGGCGTCACGCCGAATACATGCAGCAGCGGGTCTAAGAGTATAAGCACCCCAACGCCAATCAATACGCCGCAGATTACCAACATGGACAGCCCTGTTCCTGCTATCTGCGCCGCCTTCTCCGGGCGCCCCGCTCCGGATTCCAGATTATAATTGGACGCGCTTCCGATTCCCAAAAGAAGCGCGGTCGCCGTACAGATAATCGATATGGGAAATGCAATATTCGTCGCGGCATTCCCCAGCATTCCCACGCCCTGTCCGATAAATATCTGATCAACAATATTATATAAAGAGCTGACCAGCATACTGATAATTGCCGGAATAGCAAACTTCATAATTAATTTACTGACTCTCTCCACTGCAAGAGGATTCTTCTGACTAATACTCTCTGATGACACTGCTAATCTCCTTTACTGTTTTCATACACAACAGATGATCCAGCGCATTCTGCATATGATATTCCTTCACCGCATCTGTAACAATCACAAGCTCTGCAATTCCGTCGGTAACTATTTTCTGAACCACCTTATTGATACTTACCTTGTGTGCGCCAAATACGCTGGCAATGGACGCCAGAACACCCGGCTGATTATCCACCTGCATCCGCAGGAAGAATTTATTCCGGATATCATCGAATTGTTTCACCGGCGTATCCCGATAGCAGGTGCAGGTAATTCGTCCGGTACATCCGCACGCAATATTTCTCACCACGTCAATTACGTCGCCCATCACCGCGCTGGCCGTCGGAAGCTCTCCGGCTCCCCTGCCGTAAAACATCACGTCGTCTACCGCATCCCCATGTACAAATACTCCGTTAAAAGAGTTCCTGACTGACGCCAGCGGATGTTCTTCGGAAAGCAGCATCGGATAAACGCAGGCCTCCACGCCCTCCGGCGTATTTCTTGCAATTCCAATCAACTTAATCACGCTGTCAAATTCCTTCGCGTACTTAATATCCTGCGCGGTAATTTTCGTAATGCCTTCCACATGTACGTCGTCGAATACCACCCGGCTGTGAAATGCAGAGGAAGCCATAATTGCAACCTTGCGCCCCGCATCCAATCCCTCGATATCTGCCGTAGGGTCCGCTTCCGCATAGCCCAGTTCAGTCGCCTTCCCAAGCGCTTCCTCAAAGCTCATACCCTTCTCGAACATCTTTGTCAGAATATAATTCGTGGTTCCATTTACAATTCCCATCACTTCAGAAATCTCATTTCCAGCCAGACACTGTCTGAGAGGCCGCATAATTGGAATCCCTCCGGCCACCGCCGCCTCAAACATCAAATCTACTTTCCGCTCCTCCGCAATAGCAAGCAGCTCCTCACCATACACTGCAAGAAGGTCCTTATTTGCCGTAACCACATTCTTACCGGCCCGAAGCGCCTCGCCAATCATCGTTCTGGCCGGCTCAATGCCTCCCATCACTTCGATAATAATCTCAATCTCATCATTCCCGATAATATCCTCCCACCGGTCCGTAAGAAGATTCTCATCGACTCCCTCGCGCTTTTTATTCAGATTATGCACTAATATCCCTGCAATCTCCACATTTGCCCCGGTCTTATCCGCCATCTCTTCTTTCTGTCTCTCAATCAGTTTATACACGCCTCCTCCGACCGTTCCCAGCCCAAGAAGCCCTATCTTTACTGTTCTCATCCTTTTTGCCTCCCAATTTCTTTCTGTAACATGCGTTCTAACAATAAATCCCAATATCCCTTTAGGCTATCAGAAAACCAGCCTCTATCTGCCCGGATGAAGCACTAACTCTCGTCTTTCTTCATCAAAAAATGTACCGCAATCGAACCTACCGAATTGCCAATGATAATCACGATATATTTCACTACATTTCCCATACTAAAATTCAGCAGCAAATACGGAAAATCAGCAATACAGTGCTCATACCCTGATAAGATAAAAACCATGATGCAGAATACGGTAATCAGCATTTTCTTGCAATACACCGCGATAAACATCAATGCGCCGCAGAGACATCCATAGAAGAATAATGCCGGAACAGTATTGGCAAATTTCTTATCTGCCGCACTTATCATAGCTTCTAAGACCTCCGGTCTCTGGGTGGCAACCATCAGCATGGGAATGGCGGAACCAAATAGATTCCCCACAAGCATCACTGCAAGATTCTCTGCGGGAACCGTCTTTACAAATCCAATCTTTCCCGTATAGAGCTGCAGACCGCACTCAATAATCACCAGCAGCGCAAGAGAAAACAGCATCGCTCCCACATACCGGTTATCGGCAATGGTGTTAATCATCACACCCAGCCCAACTAAAAATCCACTTAAAATAGAATGTCTGATAATCGTCTTCAATATCGTTCCTCTCTTTCGTACTCTGTAAATGCAGCATCATTCCCGAATAAAGCTGTCTGGATGAAGCCTATTTATCACAATCCCCTCTTTTGCGCATTGAGACATGATATCTTCCGCCATACGGTAATAATGAAAGTTATCATCCTCCCTGTAAGGCAGATGATAGAGATAAATCTGCTCCGGCGAAAATGTTCTTAAAAACTCCCGCCCCGACCGGCTTCCCGGCTGATAAACCATTACAAATGCCGCATAGCAGCCTTCCCCGCACAACCCCTTCACTTTATCCGCCAGAGGTCTTGTAAGTATTGCGTCTCCGCTAATCCACACCCGTTTCCTGCCTGACTGAACCAGATAAGAATAATGTGGAACATCTGCATAAATCTTCCCATCATGTTCCGTCGCAAAAGCATAAATTATGTAGTTTCTCATCTGGAATCTCCAGACGCCCTTTTCTAATAGTACTGACTGAACCCTGCTTCTGTCAAGTCCCGGACCATAAATTAAACTGTCCGGATATCTTTCCAGGAATCTTTTCACCAGCGCCCCATCATAATGGTCTCCATGAGTATGCGTAAACAGAAGGTCATTCGTCTTACCGAAAAAACTCTCTCCCTTTTCCATCATCCGAATATACTGGTTCGCAGTATTGGAAAATCCCGCATCCCTTCCGGCATGCAGACTATCAATCAGCAGACCGGAATGCCCATTCCAGAGATATAACCCCGCGTTTACCGTATGAAATATCTGAAGCTCCATAACAACTCCTCCCTTACCTTCTCGCGTATTAGTTCACTCCGTTCACAAGGCGGCTGGTAAACAGTGGTTTGAATTAGGCGAATATCTCTTAGCAGACAATTCAGGAGTGTCCTTAATGGAGGCGAAATAGCGACTTATGGAAAATTAGGCGCGAAGGCATTCCTGAGCGGCTTAGTTTCCGTTAGTCGGTAGTTCGCCGGAATGTTACTCCGTCTGCTAAGAGATATTCGCCTAATTCAAACCGCGTCCTCCAAGCGACGTGTGAACTATTACCCTCTCGCAAAAATATTTTCAAAAAAGTGTTGACAATCTTTTTTCTCTGTAGTATAGTAATTATTGTTCTGAGGAACAATAAAAGGTTTGCGACAGTGGCTCAGTTGGTAGAGTACAACCTTGCCAAGGTTGGGGTCGCGGGTTCGAACCCCGTCTGTCGCTCTTGATAAAATGATTTTCCACTTTTGGAAGTCCTTTTTTTCACCTTTGTATTTATGGCACTACTATAATATGCTTCTGCTCCTCATATCCCTTTACAATCCTGTCGGTCAGAATCGTTCCCCTGTAAAATGTAGAGAAACTAACAGAACCCACCATATCAAACTTAGATGAATCCGCCACAACATAACACGCTTCACACTGCTCCATCGCCATACTTTTCACCGCCGCTTCATTGATATCCGGCGTGGTAAATCCCGCCTTCTGCGTAATTCCATTGGCGCCAAAAAAACCGATTGAAAAATGGTAATTCATAAGAATCTGCACAGCCTGACTTCCGATTACTGCTTCTGTCGTAGCCTTTAATTCCCCTCCCAAAAGAATAACTTTCATGCCCTTCTTCACCAGTCTCTGGGCATGGGACACTCCGTTAGTCACATAAGTCACACTGGTATCCAGCAGATAATCCAGCATACATCCGGTAGTCGTTCCTGCGTCCAGATATATAAAACCGCCAGGCTCCACCAGAGAAGCCGCATACTTAGCAATTCTTCTCTTCTCTTCCAGATTCAAATCCTTCTTCTGGGCAACTGTCGGTTCCTGAATGGTAAATGTATGATAGTTTTTCGCAACCGCTCCTCCAAATACTTTCGTGAGCTTACCCGCCTTATCCAACGCTGTAATATCCCTTCTCACTGTAGATTCGGAAGTATTCAGCATATCCCGTACCTCATTAACCGTAATACTCTTCTTGTCCTCTAATAAACGTAGTATCAGTTCATATCTTTGTTCTGTAAGCATATTGTGTCAATCCTCGTATCTGAATAAATTTCTCTAGAGCGTGTTTGAAAATTGCTTTCTGACAGATGTATTCCACAATTTGTGGGAGATTTGTGCCAAATGAGGGGCGCATAGCGGGCTATGTAACCCGAATTTAGCGCAAATATCGCGCAAAGTGGGGAATGCAGATGGCGGGAATGAATTTTCAAACACGCTCTAATACAGCATACTTCAACATCTCTCCACAGTCAAGAGATTCCTCCCCCATTACCTGCATAACATACTGGACTGGTTACAGTTCATACGCCGCCTGCGCTGGGCTGCAAACTGTAACCTGGACTGTAAAGGACACTATAACGATAAGTAAAATCACACCTGTTAAGCATTCTCTTTTACTCCGAATACTTAACAGGTGTAATTTTTATTCTTTCATTTATTCTGCTTTTTTCTTAAGCACTCCCAAAAGCGCCGCACTTATAATCGTTCCGACAATAAGCGCTACCACGTACATCAATGCATTTCCAACCACTGGGAACACGAAGATTCCGCCATGAGGCGCCATCAGAGTACATCCAAAGGCCATAGACAGAGCGCCTGCCACCGCCGAGCCTGCCACACAGGATGGAAGTACATGAAGCGGGTCTGCCGCTGCAAATGGAATCGCGCCCTCTGTGATAAATGCAAGACCCATAATGAAGTTGGTCGGTCCGGATTCTCTCTCAGCCTTCGTAAATTTGTTCCTAAACAACAGCGTTGCAAGCGCAATTCCGCATGGAGGAACCATACCGCCAATCATAACTGCCGCCATAATGTCATAGTTGCCTGCTGCAATTGCTGCCGTACCGAATACATATGCCGCCTTATTGAACGGGCCTCCCATATCAATTGCCATCATTCCGCCAAGAATCAGACCTAAGATTATTTTGCTGGAGCCGCTCATGCTCATCAGTCCGCTATTCATTGCTCCGTTAATCGCACCCATCACTGGCTCTACGATGAACGTCATCAGAACTCCCATAATCAGAATACCAAACAGTGGATACAGGAGAACCGGCGCTATCTTCTCTAAAGCGTCCGGAAGCTTCTCACACACTACAATCAACGCTTTGATAATATATCCTGCCGCAAATCCTGCCACCAGCGCGCCAAGGAAACCTGAGCTTCCGTTTGCCGCCATCATACCGCCTACAAAACCAACTGCCAGCGCCGGTCTGTCGCCGATTGCCATAGCGATAAATCCAGCCAGTACCGGAAGCATAAATCCAAACGCCACGCCTCCAATATTCTTAAATAAAGCCGCAATCGGAGTAATCGTACCAAAATTCGCCCGTTCTGCCTCTGCAAGAGCATTCATATCTACGCAAAGTCCGTCAATCAGGAAAGCTATCGCAATCAGGATACCGCCGCCTACTACAAAGGGAAGCATATGGGATACTCCGTTCATAAGCTGCGTATAAATCTGATGCCCCACTCCGCCGGACTTACTTCCAGAAGACTCTGTCTGAGCTGTGGCATTATCACTCTTAAATACCGGCACATCTCCCCGAATCACCCGGTCTACCAGCTGATCCGCCTTACTGATACCGTCGGAAACCTGGCAGACAATCACCTTTTTCCCGTTGAACCGGTCCATAGGAACCTGGGTATCCGCAGCAACGATAATGCCGTCCGCTTCATCAATCTCCTTCGCTGTAAGCACATTCTTCGCTCCGCCGGAGCCTCTGGTCTCCACTTTTACGAAACATCCTTTTGCTTTGGCCGCTTTCTCAATTCCCTCCGCAGCCATATATGTATGGGCAATTCCTGTCGGACATCCGGTAACCGCAAGAATCTTCACCTGCTTCTCCTCCGGCACTTCCGGCTCGCTTCCGCCAAACTGCTCGTTCAAATCCGGCCGGGCCTCGTCCGCCTTGTTAATAATTTCCATAAATTCATCTACAGAAGCCGCATTCTTCAGCGACTGTGTAAAATCATCATCCATCAGCATCATAGACAGCTTACTCAAAACTTCCAGATGAATATTGTCTTCCGTATCCGGAGCTGCAATCAGAAATAGCAGGTCAACCGGTTCCCCGTCCAGGGAATCGAAATCCACGCCATCCTTAATTACCATAGCTGCCAGTCCCGGCCTGTCAACCGCGTTGCATTTGCCATGGGGAATTGCAATACCCATACCGATACCGGTGGTTCCTTCCTCTTCTCTCTTGTATACCTGCTTCCGGTATGCCTCCTGGTCATTAATCTTATCGCTGTCCTTCATCAGTGCAATCGCCTGATCTAACGCCTCCTGTTTATTCTTAGGCGCTCCATTCAGAGAAATACTTCTCTTATCCAGTAAGTCTGTGATTCTCATGTCTTCGTCCTCCTATCCCTTTCACTTTCTCTCTTAAAACCTTAATTCCGCCGCTATATAACTTGACCTTCCCTTATTTCCAGACCGGCCGTATCCTGAAACTCTCTGCTCTCCCAGTCTATCTACGGACCCCCGGGGTACTGGTAACCTGACGGTATACCGCTTCAATCTCTTCTCTTGTTGCCAGATTCTCGGAAAATGCGCTTGCACTTCCCGCTGAAACACCCATACAAAACGCATATTCATAATCCTGTTTCTCCATCCAGCCTGCCATAAATCCTGCCACCATAGAATCTCCCGCACCTACGCCGTTAACCAGTTTCCCCTTCGGCGCCGGCGCAAGGTGTACTTCCCCATTTCCATCAATGAGTACTGCTCCCTCGCCTGCCATAGAGATGAGAACATTCACTGCTCCCCGCTCCTGAAGCTTCTTGCCATAAGGAACTACATCCTCTCTGGTCTTAAGCTCTACGCCAAATATCTCTCCCAGTTCATGGTTGTTCGGTTTCACCAGGAATGGATGATATTCCAGTACATTCATGAGCAAATCTTTGGTTGCATCCACCACAATCTGAACACCGCGCCCCTTCAGCAATTCCATAATCTTCTGATATGCATCGTCAGACATCGTTGCCGGGATACTGCCTGAAAGAAACAGCACATCTCCCTCTCTCAGTCCGTCCAACTGCTTCATCAACTCCTCTACCTTTGCTTTGCTGATATCAGGACCCATACCGTTAATCTCTGTTCCGTCAATGGACTTTAGCTTCAGGTTAATCCGCGAAATTCCTTCCTCAATCCGAATGAATCCGTTCTTCACGCCCATTTCCTTCAGTCTTCGGATAATCTCGTCTCCGGTAAATCCAGCCACAAAGCCAAGGGCTGTACTTTCAATGCCAAGATTCATCAGCACTGTTGAAACATTAATTCCCTTTCCTCCCGGAAGCATCAGCTCAGAACTGGTGCGGTTCGTGAGTCCAAGCTTGAAATCTTCCACCGATACAATGTAGTCAAGGGATGGATTAAAAGTAACCGTATAAATCATCTTTTTCCCTCCTGTTTTCTTTCTGGTATTACTATATCACCAAATTCATTTAAATTCAATCATACTTTTTCACAAAAATTCAAACTCGTTTTAGTTGATTTTGCACAAATTTAAATTTATTTGGCTGATTTTGATTGATTTGATGTATATTTCTTCTTCGCGCCAGTATGCATCCGCAGAGCCTATCCCCCAATTGCTTTCTGCAAGGAATGAAATTTCAATAAAAAAAGAACCGACTGCCGGATTATTTTACATCCTGACAGTGGTTCAAAATGTCTGTTTCACTCTAGAGCGTGTTTCCAACTCCTGTTATCTGCGCAGCCCACTCGCCGGTACCTGCTATAAATGCTTCAGAATCTCATTCAGTTTATCCATCTCTATCGGTTTCCCAATATGCCCGTTCATTCCCGCTTTAAGCGCCTGATTCTTATCTTCATCAAATGCATTTGCAGTCATTGCATAAATGGGAATACCGGAATGAACATCCTTTTCTAAAGCTCTTATCCTTCTTGCCGCTTCATAGCCGTCCATCTTCGGCATCTGAATATCCATTAAGATTAGATCATAGGTTCCCGGCGGCGATGACTTCACCTTCTCAACTGCTACAGAGCCGTCGAACGCCGTATCCACCGTAAATCCTCGCTCTTCCAGAATCACCATTGCAATTTCCTGATTCAGCTCGTTATCCTCTGCAAGAAGAACGGTTTTTCCTACGCCTATTCTCGACAGTTCAGAGGACTCCTTTGCTGTATCCAAATATTCTGTCCCAGGCAAAGCCTCCTCGTTATGTATCTTATCCGGCAGCCGGAAATCCAGCGATATTACAAACTCACTTCCCTTTCCCACCTGGCTATCCACCGATATGCTGCCTTTCATCATATCCACGATTCCCTTCGTGATTGCCATTCCAAGTCCGGTTCCCTGGATTCCGCTGACTGTGGAAGTTCTCTCCCGCTCAAAAGGCTCAAAAATGTATTTCATAAATTCCGGGCTCATGCCGATTCCGGTATCCCTTACCCGAAATTCATAAGACGCGCCTCCCGCGGAAGCGTCCTGCTTCTCTGTAATAAGAAGCCGGACGCTTCCTTTTGGAGACGTAAATTTCAAGGCATTGCTAACCACATTCAATAATACCTGATGCAACCGCTGTTTATCACAGATAAATCTCTCATTTACAATATCCGTCGTTTCAATCCGGAAATCAATCTGTCCTGCTTTTACATCTGCCTGCACCATCGTTTCCAGGCCCTGAATAATATCCGAAAGCTCGCATTCCTTCTCTTCCAGCTGAACTTTTCCGCTTTCAATCCGACTCATATCCAGCACGCCGTTAATTAGCGACAACAAATGCTGACTTGCAGTCATAATCTTTGCCAGATAATCCTTTACCGCCTCTGTATTATCAATCCGGGAAGATGCAAGATTCGTAAATCCAATAATTGCATTCATAGGAGTCCGAATATCATGAGACATGTTATTCAGGAAAATAGTCTTGGCCCGATTAGAGCGCTGCGCATGTTCCAGAGCCTCCTCCAACAGCTGCCTCTGTTCCTGCAGTTCATGATCTTTCTTCGTTCCTTCCGTAATATCAACAAACATTCCGGTAAAGGAAATCGGAGTCCCATCCTCCCGCCTTGAGAGTTTTCCTGTGGTACGGAACCACCGGTAACCCCTGTCCTTTGTAAACAGTCTGTATTTTACATCGTAAATCTTCTTCCCTGTATAATCTGCAATCGTACGATAATATTCATCCAGGACATGTGTTTTCTCCTCTTCATGGAGAAGGTCCGACCACGACTCCAGTCTGTTGGGAAATTCTTCCTCATCCTTATAGCCGATCATCCTCCGAAATTCGTCGCTCCAGAACACTCTCTCCATCCTGCCCTTTTCGTCAAATTCCATGCTCCACATACCGGATTCCAGAATCTCATGTACAATCCTAAGAGACGTCGTCTCATGTTCCAGTTCCTTCAAGGCTTCTCTTTTTTCCTGCAGAAGCGCCTCCACCTCCGCCGCCTTCTGCATCTTTAAATATCTCTCGGTTGCATCCTCCAGGAACACATAGAACACATCCCCATAGGTTTCCGTAGTAACAAAATGTCCATAATCCTCAACCCAGCTGACTGTTCCATCTTTCCGAATAATACGGTATTCCACGTAATCCAGATTATTCTCATCCATTGCAATCTGATATGCAATACTCTCCTCCACCATCTTCAAGTCATCCGGATGAACCAGCCCGCTAAATGTATAACCTGTAAATTCTTTAAATTCTTCCAGCGTCTCACAGCCATACAGATGAACCAGCGCTTGATTTGCATAGATGAGTTCTTTATCACCATCTGCATGATAGACAAAAAACACCCCTGGCATCCCCATTGTAATCTGCTCTATAATAGGAAATGTCTCTTCATTCAGAATTAAAAGCAGGTCTTCTTTCCCTTGCATCTTCATTATCTATACCTCACTTTATATTATAAGTTCATCCGTCTGTAATAGCCGGTAAATAATCACTCATATCTATTCTATCATAAACAGAAGCCCTTGTGGGAAAAGATTACAAAAATTGACTTCTATTCTGTCTCCTGTTATAATCAGTGTTGCGATTTTCAAGCCTTACCGGACGAAATCCGCCTGCCTGCCGTGCATGTAGTATGATAATATATATTTTCGGGTGATATATGATGAATTTGAATTTAACGAAAGGCCCTGTTATGCCGTCTATGCTTTTGTTTGCAGTTCCTATGATTCTGGGGAATCTTCTGCAGCAGTGTTATAATATTGCAGATACCCTGATTGTAGGAAAATATCTAGGGACCGACGCTCTGGCTGCCGTAGGCTCTTCTTTCACACTAATGACTTTTTTAACCTCTATCCTGTTGGGCCTCTGTATGGGCAGCGGCGCAGTATTTTCTATCCGGTTCGGCAAACAGGACGAAGAGGGCTTAAAAGAGGGCATCCTTGCATCCTTTTTCCTCATAGCAGGAATTACGATTCTGCTGAATCTTCTGGCTTTCCTCTCCCTGAACCATATCCGCACTTTCCTTCAGGTACCGGCAGAAGTGTGGGAATTGATGCGAAAATATCTGATTGTGATTTTTGGCGGTATTACCGCTACGTTTCTCTACAATTATTTTGCATCCTTCCTGCGGGCAGTCGGCAATTCAGTTGTACCCTTAATCTTTCTCGCCGTATGCGCCCTTTTCAATATTGTTCTGGATTTGTTCTTTGTACTCGTATTAAAACGCGGCGTAGCCGGCGCGGCAGAAGCTACCATTATCTCCCAGTACATATCCGGTATCGGTATCGCCCTCTATTCATTTCTCAGATGTCCCCAGTTTAGCGGTATTTTCAGAAACTGCCGCATTCGGTGGGAATGCATAAAAGAAATTGCGAATTTTTCTGTGATGACCTGTATCCAGCAGTCTGTAATGAATTTAGGCATCCTGATGGTACAAGGACTGGTTAACAGCTTCGGCGCAGGAATTATGGCTGCATTTGCAGCAGCAGTGAAAATCGACGCCTTTGCCTACATGCCGGTACAAGATTTTGGCAATGCATTTTCCACATTTATTGCACAGAATTACGGCGCAGGAAATAAAGAACGGATTCAAAAGGGATTAAAGGGAGCTATTCTGGTTTCCTTCCTTTTCTGTATTATAATATCCAGCACAGTATGGATATTTGCACGTCCATTAATGGAATTATTCATAAATAAAAGTGAAACCCAAATTATTATGGAAGGAATCCGATATCTCCATATCGAGGGAGCCTTTTACTGGGGAATCGGCAGCCTTTTCCTATTATATGGTCTGTACCGGGCCATTGCAATCCCATCCATGTCTGTGGTTCTTACCGTAATATCCCTGGGAACCCGGGTTGGGCTCGCTTATCTTCTCTCCGCTGTGCCTGCCATCGGCGTCGCTGGAATCTGGTGGGCAATTCCGATTGGGTGGATTCTGGCAGATACGGTAGGAATCCTCTATTATCGCAAACTGGTATGGCCAATTCTTATATAATTGGCTCTTTATTCCAATCCACTCTGGTAGTAAAGTAGGTTATGGCAAATGAAAAAAGAAAGAGGGGTTTTAATATGAACACAAATCTAAAAAAACTTGTAATGTCAGCACTATTTGCAGCGCTTGCATGCGTCGCTACCATGTCTATCCGGATACCGACTCCAGGAACCGGCGGATACATTCATCCGGGAGACGCCATTGTCATTCTGTCAGGTATTGTCCTGGGCCCTGTGTGGGGGCTGCTCGCAGGCGGCATTGGCTCTGCTCTGGCCGACCTGCTTGGAGGTTATTTCATCTATGTGCCGATTACATTTGTCATTAAGGGGCTGGTTGCTCTGACTGCCGGATTAATCTACCAGAAAATGAACGCCACAAAAAAAAGCCGCTATACAGCGGTAGTTCTTGGCGGCGTCGTTGATATTCTATTTGTAGCAGGAGGATATTTTCTGTGCGAAGTGATGATGTACGGCATGTCGGCAGCCGCCAGTATTCCGGCCAATCTGATTCAGGGAGTCAGCGGACTCATCATTGCTGTGGTGCTGTACCCGGTGCTGATAGCTATCCCGGATATTAACCAGATGGCGCTGCGCAAGGAGGCCCGCACATCATAGTGGGTTTAAACAACGCATCATTCGCTCCATTTCTTTAGAGCGTGTCTGGTATAGCATTGCATAATTAACAGTGAATCATGCAATGCTGTACCAGAGCATATACTGCCTATATGTATATTAGCCTGCTATCAACTGCTTTCTTTTAGCCATTTCCTCATTTATAACCAGCACTTTACATTTCCATATGCTATTTGTTCTGATTATAGAACGTACTGCCATCTCCATAGCATCCTTTACATCTTTCAGCCATTCTTTCTTATGATTCTTTATAACTAATACAAAAACAATTTCAAGAGAGCTATAATCTATATTCTCAAATACTTTCGGCAGTTCTTCTTTCAAAGCCATATTTACATATAAATCTAATGAATTCTCAAACTTCTCCCGAATATCAATAATATACTCTTTAAATCGTTCTGCTGGATTCGTACTTGTTTTGGATTCAGGATTGGGAGCAGTGGTTTTTGCTTCTATAGAGACTAATCTATGCTTTTCTCTTTCATAAAATATAAACTCTGACATAATCATATTCTGCTGTATATACAGATATTGAGGAATTTTCTCCATCTTAATCACAGTATCCGCTGGAAAAGGGCCAAATTTCATTCCAGATTCACAAATATATGTTTCCATCAGCTCAGTACCTCTTCTATCTCTTCTTCATACAATCGAACAGACTCATTAATAATAGAATTTTCCGGCATCCCATTCAGTAAATCAAAATATTGTACTGATTTATCCAACATTGAAATACATGGAATGGAGCGTCTCCTCTTCAAAGCATTCAAATATAATTTCTTAATAACAAAATAAGAATGACTTGCTATGAATACCTGTATCCCCATATCAAATGCTATCATGTCAATAATATCCAAAAAATCAGAGATTGCCGTAGGATGCAGCGCTGACTCCAATTCATCAATAAAAACAACAGAATCTTTTGTTAAATAACCATTCCCCAGTAAACGATCCAGAATTGCAATCTTCTTAACTCCTTCTGAAGTAGCGCCTATACTGAATTTCTGGTTTCCTCTTTTGTAATACCATTTACCAGACTCTTCATCATAATCTACTCTGCCTCCAATAATATCATTAAGCAAAGAACGGGATTTTGCAAATGCTTCATAATTCTTTCCTCTTTTTGGTGCAATCCTCAATGCCTTTGCCAAATCATAATACGTATCATCAAATCCAAATACTTTGTCCAATTCTCTGGATTTCAGAATAATATTGTATAAAGAAAGCACTTCTTTTGCAGGGATATAAATAGAATTACTTGACAATGGAATAATCTCATTCACTGGATTTGACACTTTTACCGTTGCACTCTCCGTAAAATTATAGGAAAATTTTTTATCATTCCACAACATTTCAAATACATACGGTCCATCTGCACCCTTTTTTACAATATCACCCAGTTTTTCTGTCTGAAAGCACCATCTTAACCGTTCGGCCAGAATATCCGCACTACTTCTCACATCATCTCCCCGCTTATAATCTTCTGCTGTCTTCATAGCCGTATATAAAGCTTTTAGAAGAAATGTTTTTCCTGCACCGTTTTCTCCAATAATTAAATTAATATTTTGGAAATTGTCAAAACACATATATTCAATCGTACCTAAATTTTTAATCGTAATCTTTTGAATGAAATCACCCTTTAGCATAACAACCCGTCCCTCCTTCAATACTATATAGTTATTATGCCATAATTTATTTATTTTAACAATTAAAACTCCATGTACGCCACACGTCTTCCTGCCCTTTGCTGAAAGCAAACTTTAAATAGGCCGGATTCCGTATCAGCGAGGCCGCAGGCTGAACTGTTGCATTATTTTTCTCTCAAATGCTCAGCTAACTTCATAGCAACAATCAGCGCTCCGTATAATACTCCTGCCATCGCCCACAAAAACCAGCTGTATTTCGGCTGTCCGTTTCCCTTCGGCCCATAGGTATACCAGAAAAATATCGCCGTCACAATCAGCCAGTATATGGCGCTTACAGGCCCAATCCAGTCTTTTCTCTTCTTATTCTCCCTCGTATAGTCTCCTTCCTGCAAAAGCCGCTCCATCGAACCTTGTATCACTCCTCCATAGGTAAATGCAATGCAGCCAATCCCAACGATGATTATCAATATGCAAAGACACATCACCGAAAGAACATCATAATCTATACATGCCGCTATGAATAACGGGAGCATTGACAGAATGCAAAGTACCGTTCCCTTGATATTCAGACTGGAATACGTATCCTGAAATTGTTTCTTTTTTTCTATTACCATTCCGGTTACGCCATACTCTGTTTCAAAAATTTCCTTATCCAGATACGCAAATTCCTTCACCTTATCATCACAGGACAAGAACAACACTACCGCTATGGTCACCAGAACGAGCATGATACACACCCCGATTCCTCCTGCCATATCTTCTGAGATTCCAAACATAGAAATTTCACTGAGCGCTCCTAACACAAGCAGGCAAATCGGTGAAATAATACACAAAAACGTCCCCGTCGCTATCTTTGGCGCCGCTTCCCTGCGCAGCCTTAAATATTCTGACGCCTCCTCCATGGATACGCGTCTGACCGGCGCTGCACACTCAGAACAAATTTCCTCCGGCATATACTCCGGCTCTTCCACTTCTTCCTTTAATAAATAATCCGTCGATACTTCAAAAATCCTGCTTAACTGGATGACCTTATCCAAATCAGGAATGGACTGCGCGCCCTCCCATTTGGAAACCGACTGCCTCGTTACATTTAACTGATTTGCTAATTCCTCCTGAGACCACCCTGCCTTTTTGCGAAGGTTCATAATCTTATCTGCTAATATCATACCTGTTCCTCCTTGATTTTCTATCTGTAATTATCATGTATCCCGCATTTATTCCGCGCGTTCTGCACATTATATGATTCCTGCTTGAATATAGTTTTCAGTGCAATAAAAGCGGTATTTACATGAAATATAGTAGCACAACCAGTAGTTGCAGTCTAGAAAGCAGGCTGTCAAATCTGTCAACCGGCGGTTGCAGGGGGTACTGTGCACTGGTTATCTGGCCTGTCCGGAAAGCTATGGTATAGGAAGCAGGGCGAGACAACATTTCAGTGAACTAACTG
>CAOKJI010000004.1 GCA_948468495.1 uncultured Dorea sp.
TCAAATCCCCACAGGTAACCAGAAGCGCGCTCACATCCCGGCCCCGGTTTTCCTTAAGAATATACCGGATTCTCTTCCTGCAGGATGCTTCCATATGTATCCTGGCTTCCTCAAGGACTTCTTCTCTTGACGAAATCAGACAGACATCCATTTCCTCGGGAATCTCGTCAATGTAAGACCAGTAAACAGAAAGCGTATCCACATAAAACAAATAAATAATCACCGCTGTTTTTTCATAAATTTCAGAACTCACGCTCTTGGCAATACAACTGTTCTTTTCCGGCAATATATAAATTAAATTATTTTCATATCGTATATCGTATACATTTTTCATGTCTTCCTCCCCGGCGGCACATCAAAATATATCCTGCGGATAACACAGCTGTCCGGGATCCAGATCCTTATTAACCATTGGATAAACCTCAGAAAATGCTTTCTCTCCCAGCGCCAGAATAACCCCATCGTCAGCTCCAAACTGTATGTCCCTGTATATCATCACATCCTGATCTTCATCAGCATGATCAGTGATTAGAAACCCGTCTGATCTCCAGCCCTTATATCGGAAATATTCTGCAACACCTTTTCCATAATTACCATGTCCATAAATAAACACTCTTTGATGCTGATGATAAAATTGCTCTAGAAACACCGGATCAAATGGAGCAAGCGGATTAATCCGGTTCTCCTGACATAATCTTTGCATATTCGAATTAATCAGTTTTACATTGTAACTGGAATATTTCTTTATGTAGTCCATAAGTTCCTTCACTTTACCCAGATTTTCCAGACAGACTGCCTTTTTTTTGATAATTGGAAACCCACCATCTTTTATTAATGGATAAAAGTAATGTATACAGGGATTCCTGCCATATACGATATCAATATCACTTCTATCGCTGAATGCTTTACTCTGATATCCTTTTTCCGTAAAATATTCTGAAAAATACACCTCAAATCTTTCTACCGTCTCATGATAAGTTCCGGGATATTCAAGGGCATTCCAGAAATTCCGCCAGTTGGAAGATAAAAACAGTGGCTTCTTACATACCAGAAAATAACTCTGTATATGCCATGGCGTCTCTCTGCCAGTCATAAGCCTGCTCCCTCCTCCCGGATGCCTGCTCAGCCCCCAGAAATCCGCATCTTCTTCCTCCATCTCCCCAAATACTCCTTTCCACGGATAAAACGGCCCATAAAATGTATTGTTAAACAGGATGATTTCATCCCAGTTCTCCCATTTTTCATCTATTAATAATTTGGTAAATGCGTCCTTATACGCGCCTGCATCATATCCGTAATTTTCTCTGATGAATATGATATCCGAATACCGCTCCAGCTTCTTATAATCGGCCCTTTTAACCGTACCATTTACAATAACAATCAGCTTCCCGACAATCTCCCACATACTGTTCAGCAGATAACATATATAATCATCCGCTAGGCCGTTTTTATCATAAAAAACAAAAATACCCATCCGTTTCATGTCTTATTCCTGCGCCCTGACTGGTCTGGGATATTCCGTAGATTTTACGACATCTGCAAGGCTTACGTTTTCCCATTTCAGTTCATCTGTTTCCCGTATCTTCTGGCCTAAATATTCCGAAAATCTTCCTTCTATCAAATTGGAACATCCTCTTTTTATACAGCGCATTCCAAACTTCTCCGGAAAT
This sequence comes from uncultured Dorea sp., assembly GCA_948468495.1. The sequence continues at coordinate 1,671 of CAOKJI010000004.1, forward strand.
AAAATATCCAAGGCGTTTTCACTGAATTGGAAAAAATGCCATGGTCTCTCATGGGTTGAATAGGAGTAATGTGTCTCGATAAAAACATGTCCATTAAGTTTTAACAGTTTAATCATCTCTGTGGAAACTTTCCAGGGCATTGCCAGATGCTCAAAGACCGCACTGCTAAAAATCAGATCGAATTTTTTATTAAAATACCTGCTTAATTCATGGGCGTCTCCCACGACATCAACATTTTCGCCAGCATAATAATCAAATCCCGTATAATTGGCATGTGTAAAATATCTGCGAAAGCATGCGCCTGTAACTACTCTTGCTCCTACTTCTAATACCTCCATCCCTTCCTTATCATACATCTCCTGCAAATATGCAATCCAATTCCCATGTTTAATATCAGAATCTACAAAAACGTCCGGCGCACTATAAATGTCTGCCGCAATCCGGTAATTCAAGATGCCAAGTTTCTTTAACTGTTCTTCAACTTCTGAAAACTCTCTTACCGCTATGACAATTTCATACTCCCTGTAATTACACATATACTCTTCCATATTGATAATCGGGAGCCTGTTTTCAAATAATTCACCTTCTAATTTAAGATCATTATCTATTACGGCAACAATCTTAAAATTCCTTTCCGAATTATAAAAACACTTTTTTCCAAAATATCCCGCGCCAAATAACACAACATTCTCTTTAAACATTTCTTAATTCCTTTTCTAATCGTTCTCCAAATGCTGCCATCGTAAAATATTCACAGTATGTCTTTCTTGCTTCCTCCCCAATCCTGTTCAGCGCTTCCCGATTTTCCACGCAGTATGTCATCTGCCTAGCCAAACTACCTGCATCGCCCGTCCTGCATATCAGGCCGTTTTCCCCATGCCTGACAAACTCCGCCATTCCTGCCACGTCACATATAATGCATGTCTTTCCATACATCATCGCTTCTGTAGCAACAAGAGACATTGTTTCCTGTGCAGAGACAATTACCAGAACGTCGATTTTATCATACTCGCTCTCCATATCCTTTCGTTCTAATCCCCCGATACATTTCACGCATTTGTCCTGAAATGTACTTATTTCCCTCTTTACTTCATCAACATATTCTTCATTCCCACCTGCTTCTCCAATAATAAGAAACAAATTTTCTTTTTGATAAACTTCATCCAACAGTTTGATTGCTTCCAGATACAATAACTGTTGTTTAACCGGATGGATTGTGCCAATCAGCGCAAATGTCAGTTTATTATCTTTTTGCACTTCTGAATTTCTCTTCAAATCAGGAATTCCATAAGGCAATACTCCTATGGTACACTCTTTCACATTCTTAACAAAATTCTTTCTTGCTACATTACTTACCGCATAAAAATTCAATAGAGAAGAATGTATCTCTCCTAAAATCCTGTCTTTCCAAAACTCCATAGACGGATAAATGATATCACTTTCATGCAGCCATACTAATGCTTTCCTATGCTTTCCAATCTCCAAAGCACACAGCAGCATAGGATACGTATTTACGATTATTTTTTGAAAATCTTCTATCCAAAAAAGCTCCTCCCATCTGGCAAATCTAAGATTGGGATATATTAAAAATGTAATTCCTTTTTTTCGGAATTCATTAATAAAATTTATATCTCCGTCTGGCGCCGCTATCACTGCCTTATACCCTCTGTTTTGCAATTCCAGTGCCGAATATACAGCCGTAATCGAACCGCCGTGATATCCAAGCGCTGATGTGATAATCAGGCATTTACACACACTCTTTTTTATCTGCAAAATAAACCTCCATTTTTCCTTTTTGCTGCTGACTCAGATATTCTGTAAAATGAAGAATCCTGTCCCTCTGACATCCCTGTTGAAGTAATTGTTCTTTCATTTCCAAAGCATACCCGCTCATAATTACAATTTTATCGAAATTCAGTTTATGTATGTACTGCAAGGGATAAATGCAGATTCCTTCCTGCCTTTTTCCCTGCATTTTTTCATTATTATCAAGAAATGCAACAATAGTATCATCTGCAGCAATATTCTTCCTGTTTTTCCTGTAAAACTCTCCTATCCCAAAAATTACTAGTTTCATTCAATTCATTCCTTTTTTACTTGTTCTGTTTTTCTTCTATTCCCTGAACCTGATCCCGTCTCAATCAAAAATCAAAGAAATCAAAGAATATATTTTCTCTAGCTCAATCCCCCCTGCAGACAGCTCGTCTATAATCTCATTTTCCCTGACAGGATTGCACACAACAATTCCATCCGCCTCATTTTTCTCAAATAAACCTTTCAATTCTTGTGGAGAGACGACCGGCACACCCTTATATGTTTCACCCAGCCGCTGAAATTGTTTATCCGATATATATACCGAAAATGCTTCGTTTTCGCTTAAGATATCCTTTAACGTCAAATCCAAGAGATCTGTCACTGCATACAATATGATTCGTTTTATGCCAAACCGGCGCAGCATACCCCCAACCGATTTACCACGAATTTTTATATCAAGATATTTCTGCAGTATATCGTACTGATACAGGCAGCGTTCATCGCGGGAGAGCATCGCTGATCTGGTATATTTTTTTATTGCCTCTTCCAGCAAACCATTCTCTGCTAAATCCTTAAAAAAGGATTCTCTGTTTTCGTTTCGGGAAACACTACTCCAAAAAGCACTGTTATTCCTGTATATCGCATCAAGCGAAACCTCTCTAAACTGTAAGTAATCCTTAATTCCGTCCCACAGTTCCAATCCCTTCGCTGAACAGACAATAACACTACTCACTCCGGGATTTATATCTGTTCCAGAGAGTTCCCTCTCAACGCCCCAGAAATCACCTATTACAATATCCGCCCCCGCCGAAAATTCCTTGGCATTACATTGATAACAAGAGGGCCGCAGGAATAAATTTTGTAAAAACCCCTGCATATACAAGTCATCCTTATGGGACTTCAAATAAGAATACCGCTCAAACACTATAGATACACTAAAATCTTTCCATCCATAAGACTTGTCCCTGAAAGAAACTTTCCTGATCGCACTTTCGGCATATTGCCCTTTCTTTAAATCCAGATATTTCTTCCAGATATCTGGCGACGGCGTACCATGACATATTACCGAAACAGTAAATAATTTTTCCTCATACCCTTTTATGAATTCTAACAACGCCGAAATCTGACAAGGTGTTCCGGAATACAACACCGTATGCCCCGACTTTAAATCCTCCAGAACCTGTCTGTATGTTCCAGCTGTATCGCTCTGTACATATTTTGACCCCATCAGAGCCAAAATCCCTTTCATTTCTGTAACCCGTCTATGCTTTACCATAAAATCAGCATCAAAGGCCGCGCCATAAACAATACCTCCGATTGCAATCATATTTCTTGCCAGAAAATAAAACACACCGCCGCTGCTGCTGTCCAGCCTGATTAATGACTCCCTGCTCCATGCTGCAAATGCTGTTTTTTGGAAACACAAACTGTCCTTACGATGTATGTATCCAACACATACATCTCTGCATTTTCCACATTGTATACATTTTTTTTCGTCAATTTCTGGATATAAAAACCCTTCTTCATCTGCTGACATTACGATGCAGTGCGCAGGGCAGCTCCATTCACACGCTCTGCACCCAGTACATAATTCTTTTTCTATTATATATTTCATGTTTTTATAACTTCTCTTAAAAATTCCATTGATTCTATTCTGAATTTTTCTATTTCATTTTTAATTTTTTTGAAATCAATTAATTTATTGACTTCTTTCAGTCCTTTCATCCGCGTAATTATCCGGTCTGAGATATCCGCATAATTCGCCAGCGTATCAAACCGGCTCCTCATACTCTTTATAATATAAGAATAAAAAGGAACCTCAAACTGGATGGAAAATAATGTTCCATGATAGGAATTCGTTACTACAAAATCTGCATTTTTTATGTACCATAAAAAATCTTCTATTCCTTCGTAATACATACATCTTCCGCCTTGAAAGAACATTCTTGAATCTGCCCCGTATACAGAATGTATGATCCGAAGTTTAAAAAAACGTGCAAGCATATTTGCCAGCTCAATGCCCCGGAGTAAATTCTGATCATCCCTTAACCAATAAAAAAAGAGAAAAGGCCCATCCTCTTTCTTATCAGGATTAATTACCATTATATAATCCTCTGCTCTTAACAAAAGTGTAGGATCTATAACAACATGGCATTCCTTTCCTGATAATTTTGCTAAGTATTCTGCATGCTCCTTTTCTCTTACGGATATTGTCTGAAAGTGTGGGAGCAAATTGATAAGTTCTTCTTCCCTCTTTCTAATCTCATTAACAGAAAGTCCCATACTGGCAGCATATGAGAATTTATAAACATCCTCCTGAACATTTGGAAAAAAATATTCTTTAAATTGTGGCGCCATACACCAGATTTGATCGCTTCCCGCACAACAATAATCATAGCCCTTTCCATCTATCAGGAAAACCGGGTACGGGGCAAGATGGCAATACATGTTTAAAAACGCTTCAAACAATTGCCTTTTTTGAAAGAACATCTGCTTTTCCTTTTCCGTTGTCCACACTTTTACATATTGAAATTCAGGCGGTCGATAATCGATAATCTCTGCACAGATCTCTTCAAATCCGTTTAGCACCCTCTGTAAAGCATAACACTGTAATACAGCGCCATAATTATCCGCAAAATGAAATGTCGCAATTCCTATTTTCTTCATTTCTGTCAGCTCTCCCTATAATGATTCAGACTTTCCTCTATTTCAAATTCAGGGTAAAATACATCCTGAGTCATACAAAAACCAAATGTATGAAGATTTTCTGCAATATCCGAATGGTTACGGAGCAACACAATAAGATACATTTTCTTTACATTTATTTTTCTGGGGGAAATCACATTCTCGCTATCCCATTTTGTCTGATCTGAATCGACAAATCCCCTTATAGAAATATCTGCATATTTTTCCAAATACTTTTTTAATTTTATATTTTTATCGCAGAATCCCCAAATCCAGCATTGCCTTCCTCTTCCCGTATCCGCAAAACTTTTAAAAAGCTTTTCCACCTCCTCTTTGATATACCTATTTTCCTCTTCCTCATAATTATTGTTTAAAATCATATCCCATTTACAATACTGTTCCTGCAGGCAGACCAGATGACGCAGTAACTGTATGTATTCTACCGGCAGAATGTTCTCCATCTCGCGAAGGATATGAATCTTTAGTTCCTTTAATTCATAAAATCTTCTGCACCAATTCGTTATGCCATGAATATTATGGCTATGGCTGCCGCGCCTTTCCACATAATAAAAGAGTATTTCATTAATATAGTACGTCTTATATTGATAGGTAACCGGCAAAAGCAGCTGCCAGTTTTGTCCGGCTCTTGACGGATAAATTTTCTTTTGCGGAAGCACATCAAACAAGGCTTCTGTCCTAATCATATATAATCCGGGCGTACACCTTGCTTTTTCAAATAAAAGATTTTCAAACATATTCCCAACCATATGCCGATTATCCAAATACCCTGTCACATATTCTGTATTGTCTTCCCCTACAATAGCGCCTCTGCAGCACACAACAGACACATTTTTATTGTCATTCAAACATTTTATCTTTTTCTCTACATGATGTTCTGCGAGGAAATCATCTGCGTCAACCCACATAAGGTATTCACCTTCCACACTAGGAAGCGCCGTATTAATTGCCGCAGCCTGTCCTTGATTTTCCTGTTCAATATAAGCATACATTATCCCAATCTTCTGAAATAATGGAATGTAAGAGTCAAAAACCTTTTTAGTTTCATCTGTAGAACCGTCATTCACAAAGATTAACTGAATATAGGTATATGTCTGTTTACAGAACGAATCCAACAGACGCGATAAAAACTGCTCATTATTGTAACAAGGTACAATGACGCTCACTAATCCTGGTTTAAAATTCATGTTTGTCCAATTCATCTTTTCCACAAGTCCCATCCGGTAAAAATATCTTCCTCCAAAATATTATAAAAAGTGTATATTGGAACTTCTTTGCTTATACTCCGTATGTTTTCCGCCATTTCCCGTTCATAAAGGAAGCTGGAAATGACAATTAAATCAAAACTATTGTCAATCTGCCTGTAATGAATGATATCCCTGCCCATATAACTTCCCTTTTCCCTATAGGAATCTACAAAATACAGATTACAGGTAATTTCCCCAAATAACTCATCATAGGCTGCAAGCAGCCCCTTCGTATGGTTTCCTACTCCGTAAATTCCTACCTTGCATTTTTCTACATTTAAAGGTAAGTCACATAGCACTTTTTTATAAAGCCATTCTTGTCTGCTACTCACCCTTCTTAGAAGCTGTTCCGAAGATATCTTATATTCCGGACAATACAGACCAATTTTCTGTAAATTTTTCCATATATAATTTAATAAAGTTAAATCAATATTATCGTTCAAGCAGTATTTCCCAACCAATTGCTCATAGGTCTTCGCCATTATATAAAAAACATCTTTAGCCTCATCGTGAAAGTCAATATTATATTTTGTACATAAAAGACGGTGTTCCAAACCCATATTACAATAATCATTAATATATTTCAGATATGCCTTATTCTCCGGAAGTTCAAGCGCTTTCCATTTAACAACTTCTTTCCATATCAGCAATATAATTTTTACTTTATCAATAAATTTTCTCTCCGTAAATTCACTTGTCATAATAGAATTTTCCCGATATCTTCTCTGATATAGCTTTTCCGAAATATAAGTTACCTTCTCAGCCTGTATCATGAAAGCAAATGTGAAATAATTATCTTCGTAATACAACCCTTCCGGAAATAAGATTTCCGCAGTTTTAATCGCTTCTTTTTTATATACTGCCAGCCACACAGGAACAGGATAGTTTTTAGGATAACACGTCAGAAAAAATTCCTCACCGCTCATCTGGACACCAACGATATCTTTCAAATCCCGGACAAAATTATTTCTACTGACTTCATATCCCTTCTCACAATAGATGTCCGCATCAAAATATACCGCATCCAGTCTATACCCTCTTAATTCATCCTTTAACCTCTTTACGGTATCCTCACACAGATAATCATCTGAATCAAGGAATAATATATATTCGCTGGCTGCATGAGCCAAACCTACATTGCGCGCCACTGAAAGCCCTCTGTTTTCCTGATTAATCAATTTAAAATAATCATACTTTAAACAGTATTTTTCACATATGGAACGACTTTGATCGGTAGAACCATCATTGACCAAAATCACTTCATCAAAAGGTACCATCTGTCCTACAATGCTTTCAAGACATTGCGTAAGATATTTCTCTACGTTATAAACCGGAACAATTAATGTAATTGTTACATCTGTATCCCGCTCATGCCTCTGCTCAAAACTCATTTTTATCCGCCATCCAAATATTTTTCCCAATATCCTTTTTGCTATCAGTAATTTTATGTTCTAATGCTATTTTACAAAAACTTTTCAAAGATTCTTTTCCCCTCTCTGCAAAATAAATCTTTTTCCTTCCATTTAACCAATAAACCCATGACATATATTGTTGCGCCATCAGTGTAGCTGCATACCTTAAAACTTTATAGTTAAGCGATTTGTTCTCTATAATTTCTGCATAACGATATATCAATGGTAAAGTGTATAACCTCCCCTCATTATAATTGTAACCCCAGTATGTTGACACACTCTCTGTTTTTTGAAACAGAGGACGATAAAAATGAGCATTTTTATCTCCTAAGGCAGTCCACTTTTTTTTATTTGTTTCTAAAACCAGAATTTCGCCTCCCTGTTTAGGAAACAAATACACATATCTATCTATAGCAATAATCCGGGCAAACCGTTCTGCTGCTTCTTTATATCCATTTGTCCAAATATCAACAGAATCTATAAATTCACCATTTTCATCTACAAAAAAAATAGCATCCCCTTCACTTGGTAATATCCAGATTCCATCTTTATTTAAACTAATTGAATAAATTAGCTGCTTTATTTGCAATGACAATTTTATAATTTGTTCGCCTTGAATCCGAAATATCTCTCTTGTTCCTATAATCGGAAATAAAATTATATCTTCAAATAATGAATATCCCCAACACTCTAATTCCCTGTTATCATCTCTATACCAATCTGTGGTAATCATTTTTACATTTAATGTTTCCGCATCCACAATAGCTAATACATGATTTGTTTTTTCAGGAATCAGATATATCCATTTCCCGATATTTTCGGCTATATCAACCTCATATGATTGTGACGACAGTAAAACACTGCTCAAATGCTTGTCCACAATATCATATACCAGCCAATCATACGAAATATTATTTGGAATTAAGTAAACTTTATTTTTCCATTTCAAAATTTGTGTAACAGGAAAAATTTTTTCTTGATGAATTTCCATTGGTGTAAGAACCACTTCGACAATACATGATTTTGTATTCAACTGATATAAGCCTCCAGATATTTCATCATAGAACCATATATACTCTCCATCTACACAATATTTTACAATTTCACCGATAAACTCGTTCTTATAATCATCAGTCCCCATTCTCATTAAATGGCCCACACCTCACTTTTCAATTTAAAGATAATCTTTCTTCTGGTACGGCATAAAGAACAAGTTCAAGCCCTCTTCTCGTGTCGCCCCTTAACCACCCCACATATTTTCTCAATACAAAATGATAGTTTGTGGCAATCTGTCTTATATACTTTATCAAAGTAATTACATCATCATTCTTGTGGTATGCGCACACTGCAATTACAGGGCGGTCTTGAGATATTATCATTCTCATCTCTTTCAGCAAATCCAGTTCATTACCTTCAATGTCTGCATTGATTAATGTTATCTTCTCTTTATTGTCGATAAATTGTTCTGCCATCTTCTCACTTCCGTCAATGTAGTAAGAAATAACCGTAATTTTTTTTCTAAAATTTTCGGGAAAAAGATTTAAATTCTTTTTTAGTTCATCTAATATATTCGTATTCCCCTCAACAGCAAATATTTTTTTCGCCGGTAATCCATTTAAATAATATTCTCCAATTGTTCCACCGATATCAGCTCCGCAATTAACCCATACCTCTTCCTGCAAATGGGTATATATTTTCTTGTGATTCTGATCAAAAAAATACTTTTCTCTAGTAGGAATTTCATACAAGGAAAAAGTTGAACATTCAACGAATGTCCGGATATATTCTATAAAAACCTCCTTCGACATTTCATCAGCAAATAAATTCAATGTTTCTTTCAACTCTTCTTTATGGCTCTTATAGAATGCTCTTCTATCTTCAAAATGCTTTGCATGTTGTGGCAAAAATCCAGCTATATCATATCGGTATTCACCCACAAACATATAATCTCCTGCCTTTTGCAGCAATTGATAGACCTTCTTTCCACTAAGAGAATCCCTGGATATAAACGCGTACACAAATACAAAGATTCTCTCTCTGTCACATGCTCTCTTTTCAAATTCATCTGAAGAAATAATTCTAATTCCCTCAATCAAGGAACCTTTTCTCTTTTCGTCTGCATCAATAATTCCACATACCGATATACCCTCATCCAGTAAATAGCGGATAAAAATGTCTACATCTTTTCCTGCGCCATATACATATGTTTTGCGGCGCCTTATTTTACACATTAAAACTGTTGCACGTAATACAGGCGCAATTTCTCTCGGCTCTATGTACGCAGAGTTAAGTATATCTACTAATTTCTTTTCTAACATCTGCTACCTCCCTAAAAAAGCACAAACCACTCATATCAACAACTCATTGATAGCATTGTAATAACGCTTTCTGAACTTGCCAACGGAAAAATATTCATCATATATCCTACGATTTTTCATTCCGTAGCTATCCATATTCTGTATAAAAGATACTATATCACTCTCTTGTAATGCTTCGTTTACCATTAAAATATTATTGTCAACATTGAATTCATCATTCCCAGCTATATCAGATAGTATGATCGCTTTCCCCATATACATAGCCTCAAGCGTAGAAAAATCAAAAATACTAACTCTATGAAGCATAAGATATATATCACATTTCGCCATTAAAGCATAAATTTCATTATGAGTTATATACTCATCGATTATTTCATAATCGATATTCTCTTTTCCACCATTTCGTTCGCTGACTGCTTTCATTTCATCAGCTACTTGTTTTTTCAATTCTCCATCCGCAACTACTATCCACCGTATTCTCTTTCCTGTGCATATTCTTATCTTCTCCAAAAACACCGGTATGCGATCCATCCCTTTTAGCTTTGTCATCTGCCCTATACTTAAAAAAGAAAGATATCCGTCTTCTTTTTTACATATAAGTTCTTCTCCCGGATAGTCATATATACAATTATAAAGAGGTTCAGTAGAACCCACTTTGATTTCCTGACTCACTGTACTCAAAAAATATTTGCGCGCGCCAATACTTGGAAAATAGGTCTTAAATGAATTCTCCATTCCCGTTTTTTCAACCCACGTGATAAATTTTTTTTCCTGCTCTGTAAGATGTGCACCAAAAGCATTCATATCACTTACAAAATCACCTTGGCCATGATAAATGAATATATATTTCTGTTTACACTTTGCAAGTGTACATGCCGAAAAAACATCATTAGATATATATACCGCATCTCCGCGTCTTGCGTCTTCTGCAATCCATCTCGAAGAAAACAATGCATACTCATATTTGTTATACATTTCATCAAATCGAATTTCCCTTTTTTCAGGAAACATCATGCACTCCACACACAAACCGCTAATTTTATCACCGAGCAGTAATCTCTGCATATTTACCGCTCCAGTCGTTCCACCCATAACCCGGCTTTTACTTTTTTTACGGAATAAGCTTCCTACAAGTACAATACGTTTTATAGCATCAGCTTTCTTCCCACTTATATTTATTCTTTCAAATTTTTTTTGTGCAATTACAGCACAATAATCAGCTTTATGTTCTAAGTCCATATTGACAAATTTGATTTTCTCTTCTTCAACCTCATATTCTGCCAGCGATGAAAGCGCCGAATTCATTTTGATGCGGTTATTTTCAGTAAAAGAGATAATATATATATCTGGGGCAAATCTTAAAGCGCTTTGCATAGAACCAATGATATATCCTGGTTCAATCTCACAATGCTTCCTTTTATCATTATCGGCTATAAATACATAGTTACAGCCATTACTTCTCAAATAAGAATAAACAATACTTCCTGCTTCGCCCGCGCCAAAAACACATATTCTTTTGTCTTTTGTTCTTGCCAGTTCTTCTATTTCTGTATAAACAATTTCCATAATTCCCCGTTTATGCCCCTCAATAATTATAACGATTCGTTCCCATTAGTTTTCAAACATGAAGCATCTCCTAAAACTATACGCATCGCAAATGCAATACATACGCAACCTTTTATTTCATATAATCCTAAGTCAATTTGTTTAACATTATAGTGTGGATTCTATTCCAGAATCCACACTATTAAAATTCACCCGACTCTTTTACTTGTTTTCAAATGTATATCTTGTCGTTCCATCTGTGACTCTAATAAACGCTTTTCCATTTACTGTTCCGCCAAGTGCTCCGGTAATATTTTCCCATGTCGTAGAAACCCAATTAGCATCATTTATTGCATATTTGTCTGATGCAAGTTCAACATAATTTGTCCCGCCATCAGAAACCTCAACTTTCAAATCATCTGATGAAAAGCCAGTACTAGCATTAATTGCAAGCCATAATTTACCACCTGACCAATTTCCATGTGCCGTTTCCTCCGTATAGCTCGGTGCTGGAGCTTTATACAATCCATACGTAAGTACGCCTGTCTGACCTGCCAAGTCATCATACGTATTCTGCTGCACGCCTACAATACTATATGCCACTCCAATTTTAGTAAGATCAGTTGCTGACCAGCTCTCCTGCTTTCCTGACAGCTTTCCAATATATCTGAAAGCTGCTTTTCCTGCTGTTGCATTTGTAGCACCATCTCCATATAAATACAAATCAGCCGCTACAATATCAGCTTTTGCAGTTGCAGTCTGAGCCGCCGTATAATATGTATTACTATTAGCCCAATTCAGACTTGAAGTATCGGAACCCTTAGCAATTTTAGTTAATGCTGCACCATCATCAATTGAAGCTGTAGCAATATAGTATACATCTTCATCTTTTACCAGTGCCTTCAGTTCTCCGTCTTCGCTAGAAGCAGTAAATGTTTTTGGTGTTAGTTTATAAAATTGTGCATACTCAATGTCTGCTGCACTCTCATTAGCATTTAAAAGTTTATAAGCCATACCACTGCTTGCATTCAAATAATAAGTCTGCTCTGCCTTATTTTCTGTAAATGTAGCAACATTTGCACTTTCTTCTGTCAAATCATTAATCGTCTTTCCATTCTCTTCAATATACTTGCCGTCACTCGTCTGAGCCGCAACTGCCAGCCATGCTTCGCCAGCCTGGGTTGAGTCTGTCGCCCCTGCCTTTGTTGCCACAAGAGTAGTACCCGTTCCAGGCGTTGCTGTCGATGTAACATTCAGCTTCACAGGAATCTCACTCTTGTTCTCCATCGTAAATGCGCTAGAGTAAATCTGTGAACCTGCATCCCCCATTTCAAACTGGTTGACAGCAATCTCCATTGTTGTAGGAACCACAACTCTGATTACCGGCGTCTTTGTCGTAACTGTTACATCAAAGCTTCCGCCGTCCGCTGCCATTACCGGCATTGCCATTGTTGCAGCAAGCGCTGTTGCAACAACCGTTGATACTAACTTTTTGTTTCTCATACACTTACCTCCTAAGTTTTATAAAAAAATTAAAATGTTATTTATAACCACTGCATTTTTTGATGCAATTGATTATCCTAGTTAATTCTCTACAGTTATAGTTACATTAAATCCTGCATTACTATAATCCGTATAAGTTCCGTCATCTTCTTCATTCAGAAGATAAACCATACATACCGCATCGTATGTCCCTGCATCCAGATCCTTATCCAGCTTAAATGGCGGCAGTTCTACCCCTACCGGCATAACGTCTGTCTTGAATATTACCTCTTCGGTATCTGCCAATATTACCTCACAGCGAATCGGTTTCTTATTATTTGGAGAGTTTCCCAGTATCGCATTTGTTGTTTCCGATGTTCCATCCGGGAAAGTCCATTCCGTATTCATATAGGTCTCAAAATACCCTTCCTGTACCTCATTCTCCATCTCTTCCATAATCTGCTTATAATTTCCCTCCGTAATCCCCTTCGGCCTAGTCAGGAAATAAATGATGATAGCTGCAATAATAATAAGCAAAATGCAAATTGCAATGATAATCTTCTTCCGTTTTTTCTTCTTCAATTCCTCCGGCGTCAATTCCGGAGTCTGCTTCTGTGGCTGTTCTTTTTCCGACATTTTATCAATCCCTCCTGCTCTGTAAAAATACACCTGTTTCTTAGTCTCTCTGGCCTCTTTTAGCTTTCAGAATCTTCCGGCGCCGTCTCCTCCATACTCCATGAATAACCCGCCGTCACCGTAATATCCCCTTTTTTCAGTTCTTCTGACTTCATTCCGTTCAGTTCTCCCACGAACCGAAATACCAGTTCCTCGCCGGGTTTTAATTCCGCCTGATATTCAGAGACTTCCGGCTCCTCCGGAAGCAGTTCCGGTAAAATGACCGCTCTCTCTGCTTCACTCTTCTGCTCCCCCTCCGGCGCCAGTTCCATAAAAATACATTTATTCTCATCTTCATGCAGATTTTCTCTATCTGTCCGGACTGTTATTCCGCTTTGCTCCGCCGGTTTACACAGAAGTTCCGATAAAGTAAACGTTCCCGCCTCATCCCCTGCATTCCGTATCCGGTACTGCGCTGAGCAGATATTTCCATTCTCATCTGTTTCCCAAGAATCAACTGTCAGTTCAGACTGCACAGCTTCCTTTAGCTCCAGAAGTTCCGATTCTTTTTTCTCCGGCTTCAAACCTGCTTCCGTCTCGTCTGTATCCGCTGATTTCTCCTCTGCCTGAATCTCTGTATCTATTGCAGTTTCTGCAGTGTCGGCGTCTTCTATAGTCTCATCAGTCGCTTCCTCCTGCTCCCATGAGTAAGTTACTCTTACCCCAATATCTCCATCCTTCCAGCTTTCTTTTGCATTCTCATTCACTTCTCCCGAAAAACATATTCGCAATTCTTCTCCCGGCAGTATCTCCGCCTCATATACGACGCCTTTCTGAGAAAGGATGATTTTATCATCGTCTCCTAATATCACTTCCATATAAATAGACTTATCCGCATTATCATGAAGCCCACGGGCATCGTCCGTTACCGTCACTCCGCTTTCTTCACCAGTCTCACATGCAAGATCGGATAATGTCAGCACTCCCGGTTTCTGCCCCGTATTCTTTACGATATACTCCTCCGAATAAATCTGCCCTTTCCCATCCATTTCCCATGGATCTATTACCACCTGCATTTTCTGCGGTATCTGTAAATGTTCAACATCCTCCTTCTCTGATAACACCTCTGATGATTCTTCCGCCTTTTTAGAAGGTTCTTCTGATAATTCTTCGGTTTTCTTCGATGCTTCCTCTGAGGATGCCTTCTCCTTTACCGTCTCCTTAGGCAATGTCTGCGGCTGCTTATCGTCTTTGTCAGATGCTGCTTTAGTCGGCTTTTCCATTTCCTCGGATAACTCTTTACTCTTCTCTGACTCATCGTTATGTATTACATTTTTCTCAGGCTCTTCTGCTGCAGCGGCCGCCTGCGGCAATCCCAAGCTTACGCTCAGTGCCATAGCTGCGGCTGCGAGCATATACTTCTTCCTATTAATCATGCTGCCTCCATTCATTTGCCAAATCTGTACTCTATTGAACATTAGCAGTTCGTTAAGTA
>CAOKJI010000005.1 GCA_948468495.1 uncultured Dorea sp.
CAAAAACAGAAGACATCATTTTGGATGCAAGTGGGAATGAAATTGTAAAATGTCTGGATGAATTTTATCCTGTCATTCGATTGCATCAGTTATATAACATTGAGACAGAGATTACCAATATCGAAGACGGTATTTTAATCTGGGTAGAAGCTGCCGACAAGTCTTACTGCCTGTTTGTTGATGAACTGCTTGGAGAACAGCAGGTTGTAGTTAAGCCGCTTCCTTCATTCTTAAGTAACTTCAACATTAAGAATTCAGGTATCAGCGGATGTACGATTCTGGGCGACGGTAATATCAGCCTTATCCTGGATATCAGAAGCATGTATGCAGCATTTTATAATCAATACTAAATTGTACGAAGAATCGGAGGAAGAATTATGTCAGCAGATACTTTAGAAAATACAACTGTTCAGGAAGGTTTGGAAGGGGACGCTCCTGTTTCCACAGAACGTTTCCTTACCTTCAGCTCTAATGGACTGAATATCGGAGTTAGCACGAACTATGTAATTGAGATTATAACGAATCATTCGATTACCATGCTTCCGCTCGCCCCGGACTACGTGAAAGGCATCATCAATCTGCGCGGACAGATAATCCCTATCATTGATATCCGTCTGCGTATGGGTAAGCCTTCTATTGACTATACAAGCTCAACCTGTATTATTGTTCTGAATATCAACTCTGTTCAGATTGGTATTATTGTAGATGCGGTACAACAGGTTATGGATATTGATCAGAGCCAGATTTCTCCTGTTCCGGTTGAGAACCAGCAGGAACTTATTAGCGGGATGGTATCATCTGGCGATCGCTCTGTAATCCTCTTCCTGGACTGTGAGCAGCTTGTACAGACATATTAATCACGAAGGAGTCCTATATTACAATGTTAACAATTAATGACAAAGATTTTGAACGTTTATACAAATTTATACATCAGAATTATGGAATTGACTTATCCAAGAAGCGTCAGCTTATCGTCGGACGTCTTTCCAACACAATTCTCTCTATGGGATTTGGCTCATTTCAGGAATACGTAGATCACCTGATTAAGAATAGAAAGCCGGAAGATTTGGAGCTGATGTTGAATAAACTCACAACAAATTACACGTTTTTTATGCGTGAGGGGGCGCACTTTGAATATTTTACGAATACGATTCTTCCATGGCTTGTAGAGACAAAGAAAGATAAAGTACTTAGTATTTGGAGCGCCGGCTGTTCTTCGGGAGAAGAACCTTATACGATTTCTATGCTTCTAAAGGAATTTTTCGGAGCAAAGGCGGGTATGTGGGACACAAGGGTACTTGCGACCGACATTTCGCAGAATGCTCTTCATGCTGCAACCAATGCGGTTTATGATGAAGATTCTTTGAAAGAATTATCGCCTGCATGGAAGAAGAAGTATTTTACTCCGGCAGGGGAACCTGGAACTTATACGGTAACGCCGGAGATTAAGTCTAACGTTATATTCCGAACCTTTAACCTTATGGACCCAATCAAATTCCGGTTAAAGTTTGATGTTATTTTCTGTAGAAACGTTATGATTTATTTTGATCAGGCTACAAAGGAAGCCTTAGTCAACCGGTTTTATAATGCAACCAATCCAGGAGGGTATCTTCTGATTGGCCACTCGGAGAATTTAAGTAAGACGGCAACTCCTTACCAATACCTGATGCCTGCAACTTACCGAAAAGTTTAAACATAAGCTGCCTCTGAAATAACCGTTTTTCAGAAGCGGCTTTTCCGAGTTATAGTATGAAAGGAGTAACCTAATGGCTACAAATATTAAAGTACTTGTTGTCGATGACTCTTCTCTTTTTCGACAAATGATTATGGATCACTTAGCGGCCCAGCCTGGTATTGAAGTTGCAGGCTATGCTATCAATGCATATGATGCCAGGAGAAAGATTCCTTTGTTAAAACCAGACGTACTTACCCTGGATGTAGAGATGCCGGGACTGAATGGAATTGAATTTTTAAAACAATTACTTCCCACGAATCCTATACCTGTCGTCCTTGTATCGTCTCTGAATATCAGTGTATTTGATGCACTGAGTGCAGGCGCTGTTGATTTTGTACGCAAGCCTGATATGAGCGCTTCTAATTCAAAGAGTACATTTTTTGCTTCTCTTGTACCAAAGGTCAGAGCCGCTTCTATGGCGAAGGTAAGGCCTGCCAGACAACCGTTAGGAACTGCTCCGGCTGGAAATGTTTCAGGACATATGCAGTCTCAGTCTCAGGTTTCTGCAAAGCCTATGCCATTTCCGCCTCTTTCGCGGAATGTTCTTGACTCTACGATTATCGGATTAGGAGCTTCTACTGGCGGAACCGAGGCGACGCTTGCCGTTCTGCAGAAATTACCCGCTAATATTCCGGGTATTGTGATTACCCAGCATATGCCGGAAGGTTTTACCGCTATGTATGCGCAGCGTCTGAATCGTATCTGCAGCATGGAGGTCAGAGAGGCTAAGAATGGTGACGTTATTCATCCTGGACTCGCCCTGATTGCACCGGGCGGCAAACAGATGGAAGTTGTACGTTCCGGACGCAATTATATGGTACAATGTCATCCTGGCGCGAAGGTAAGCGGACACTGTCCGTCTGTGGATGTACTTTTCAATTCCATAGCCAAGAATGTAGCTATTAATAAGGTGGGTATTATCATGACCGGTATGGGACGGGACGGAGCGGACGGACTTCTGAAGATGCGCCAGAGCGGCGCTTTTACCATCGGACAGGATAAGGAATCCTGTGTCGTATATGGTATGCCGATGGTCGCTTATAATATTGGAGCAGTTTGTACTCAGGCTTCCTGTGATAATATACCGTCAGTACTATTGAATCATTTAAAAAAATAGTAAGTATGCTTTACTATCGTAGAAAAAGAATCCTGTTAAGCGGGATTCTTTTTTACATTTTTTGTTATGATTCCGAAAGTTATGCCGATAATTATAGTATAACAGGTAAAAGTAAGCTTATATAATTATTTAATTTATTCATTAATATGGCTTACAATAAGTGAAAGCAAGGAGTCCAGTATGAAGATAACTACTAATAACATGATCAAAAATTATCCTGATTTACGTATTCATACAAAAGAAAATTCAACTCCTCCTGCAGTTACAAATGACGGACATAGTTTTGATGCCATAATCATCAAATCAAATCCAAGACAGATAGAGGAACATACTTTTGCGAAGTCTGTTTCCCGTCAGTTATCCTCAGAAGTGAATGCAACTGCATCCGCTGAGAAGATTGAGCGGCTGCAAAATCAAATTTCGGAGCATACTTATCAGGTCGACGCCTATGCGATTGCATCCAGAATGCTGTTAATATAGGAGGACGCAGAAAGTATGGGTGAATTTTCAAATTATATAAAGATTATAGAAGAATTCATTGATTTTTTTGATAGTCTGATACCGATAGAGCAGGAGAAGTTAGATGCTGCAATTAAGAACAGAGTTTCCTTTGTGGAAGAATGCATGCACAAAGAGCAGGCTGCAGTTCTGCGTCTCCGGGGATTGGAGCAGAAAAGGGAAAAGGAACAGGAATCTCTTGGCATGAAGGACTATACATTCCGCCAGATTTTAGAGAAGGTTCCGGAAGATATCTATTCTGTTCTCAAGCCTTTATTTGATCGGATGTCAGAACAGGTTACCCAGTTCCAATCAATCAGTGACAGTGCAAAGGACATGATTGAAGTTAATCTTCATCTAATTCAATCTTCCCTTGCCGAGAAAACTCCCGGCAGGGAGACTTATTCTGCGTCAGGCAAAAAAAGTGATAGTGATCAGCCGAACCACTTTACGAGCCGTTCAGTTTAATTAATCAGGAGGAGATAGATATGATACGTTCTACATTTGCCGGTTTTACTACCGCACAGCTTGCAATGGCTACCAGCCAGCGTGCGCTTGATGTTACCGGTCAGAATATTGCGAATATTAATACGCCGGGCTACACCAGACAACGTCTGGATATCGCCAGCCTGAATACGCAAAAAGGCGATTTTTATAATTCTAATTCTACAATCAAGGTTGGTTACGGAGTGGAGATGACAGGTGTTTCCCAGCTTCGTGACCCATTTCTTGACGCTCAGTATCGTTCTCAGATTAGTAAATTGGGAACTACCGACGCACATGCGGCAGGGTATGAACAGCTTGCCACCATATTTGATGAAGCCACCATGGACGGCGTAAGGGCTGCGTTTATTTCACTCTCCAGTTCTATGAGTACTCTTTCTACACAGGCTGGTAATAAGGAACATGATACAGCAGTTCGTTCTAATATGCAGGTTCTTCTGAATCTCTTCCGGGAGAATTCTATTCGTCTTCAGGATATCAGAGAAGACATGCTGGTAGGATTCGAGTCTACCGATATCAAAGATTTGAACGGGCTTTTGGAGAATATTGCCCAGCTGAATACCAGCATCAAGAACAGTCAGATACTTGGTAATCCTGCTCTTGAGCTTCAGGATCAGAGAAATGCTCTGTTAGATGAACTTGGAAGTTATCTTCCGATTACAGCCAAGTATACCGACCAGACCATTGGACCAGGTCAGACTGTTGAGGTCCTGAATGTTAACTTTACAGATGGAGAAGGTCAGGTACATTCGCTGGTTTCCGACGGGCGCTTTGGATTTTTTGATACAGATATTAATAGTCAGCCAGTTTCACTGACGCTTACAACAGCTAACAGTATAACCAAAGTGATTGCTGGTAATGTGAAAGATAGTACCGGTAAGGAGCAATACGTTGATTTGTTAGGTTCCGGTACTATAAAAGGAACTTTGGATTTTCTGAACAAATCCGGCGATTTTGACGGCAGTGACTTTAAAGGTCTTGGCTATTATGAGAAAGCTTTGGATGCTCTGGTAAAGAAATTTGCTGAGGAATTTAATAACGCTAATAAAGCCGTTGTGACAAAGAATCCTGACGGTACGGCAATTGAAGGCGAATTAATTTTGGACGCAGACGGTAAGCCCCAGCTTGACCCGGCGGATAACAACAAATATCAAGTCGATACTACCAAACCTCTTCAAACAGTATATGTGGACCGTCCGCTATTTGAAAAGAGAGATCCTTCCAGAGATTTCGCTGCCGATAATATCAAGGTTTCAGAAGGCTGGCTCAATGGTGATTACGGCATTACCATATCCAATAAAATTATTAACGGCGATACGGGTTCTACTGCCGATGAGAATATTATGAATATGGTTAAGCTGTTGGATAAGAGTCTTGATTTTGAATCAAATGGTATTAAATTTTACACTGGAAGCTTCCATGACTGCTTCGCTAACATTGAAAATACACTGGGAATTGACGCTAAGTCAGCCAATACTCTTCTGGAAAATCAGATTTCTGTATTAAATCAGACGTCAAATTCCAGAGACGGCGTTTCCGGGGTACAGCTTGATGAAGAAGGTATGAATCTGCTTCATTATAACCAATCATATAACGCGGCGGCAAGATTGATGACAACTCTTGACGAGGCGCTTGATAAATTAATTAATGGAACCGGCGTAGTCGGAAGGTAACAGGAGGTCTGATATGAGAATAACTACAAATGCAATTTTAAGAAATTATAAATCCAATCTGGGAACATCTATGAAGAATTTGGATACTGCAAGAACCAGAGTTATGACGCATAGAAAATACAATTCTACGGCAGAAGATCCGTCAAGTGCTCTGCGTGCAGCTGTATTAGAGCGCAGATATGTCAAGAATGAAGATTATCTGAATTTGGTAAAGGATGTTCAGTCATTTCAGGATGCTCAGGAAGATGCAGCCATGCAGATTGAAACACTTGCTAAATCGCTCAGCAAGCGTTATGGACTGGAAGCTCTTAATGGTACCAATGGTTCATTAGAAACCAGAGAGACTTACGCCGATGCATGGCGGGGTGCACAGCAAAGTTTGCTTCTGAGTCTGAACGCCAGCTATGAAGGCAAGTATGTATTTGCGGGAAGTAATGGAAAGGAAGCGCCGTTTAAACTTCAGGATGAACTTATCGATCCGGCTGATCCGACAAAAGGAACCAAACAGGTATTAAGATATCGCGGCGTTGATGTTACGAATGGTGATCCTCAAGTTTTGGAAGAATTGTCCAAAGATACCCTCTTTGTTGATTTGGGCTTCGGCCTTAATGTTAATGCTTCAAATGGTGATCCGAATAATGTAGAGATTGATGCATCCAGCGCTTTTAACACCAGTTTGCCGGGTATCAATCTTGCGGGATTTGGAATTGATGCTGAAACTGGTTTGACAAAGAATATGGTTCTTCTTTGCGGCGAGATTGCAGATGTTCTGGAGGCAGAGGATTTCGACAGGGATAAATATACAGAACTATTAAAACAATTTGATGCAGGCCGTAATAACGTACTTGAGAAAGTAACAATCCTTGGTACGCAGACAGAATTCTTAACAACAACCAAAGACAGACTGGAGACGGGTAGTATCAGTTTGTCCACTCAGATTGACAATGTTGTTAATATTGATATGGCTGAAGCTATTATGAATTTTTCATGGGCCCAATATGCATATAACGCTGCATTGAAGGTTGGCAATAATATTCTGACACCTTCTTTTATTGATTTTATGCAGTAAGATATTTAATAAAAAAGAAAGGAGGTAACCATTTATGAATCAACTTATTAAAATTACAACAGTTCCTATTCAATATGAATTGAAGATTAATAACGCCCGTTTTGAACGCAGAAACGCTCAGGCCGAACTTGAAATCAGCAGAAACAAAGGCGGATTATCCATAAAAAGCCGTCCTGTTAAACTGAATCTGGATTCTTCAGCAGCAAGGAGTTCTGTTAGCCCAACCCCTACTCAGTCTGTTTCACAGACTGCACAGAAGGGAATTGAGGCCGCTTATAGCGCTACTGCACAACTAGCTCAGGAAGGACAGCTCTTACTTAAGGCAGATATCGGTGAAGACGTTATTGGACGGATTATGCAGCAGCGCACTGCCGCGCCTACGGGAGAGTTTCAACTTGGATTTACCCCGTCTGCGCCAGTAGACATCAATTATCAGGCTTCAGATTTGACAATTAATTATGAGATGGATAAATTAAATTTCGATTTGAAAATCTTAAATGGAAATTATGAATTTATTCCTGGTGATATAGAGATGTCGATTACACAGCAACCTGATGTTTTAATTGAATATGTAGGTGGACCAATTTATGTACCGCCAAGCGCTGATCCAAACTACGTTGACGTAAGGGCTTAAAACAAAGCCCTTACTTTTTATTACGAAGTATCTAGCAAAACGCGCCAGTAACGCGTTTTGTCGGATTTTCAGGAGGTATAATATATTGAATATCAATGCAAAATACTTTGGTGAAATATCTTATGAAAAACAAGACGCCATACAGATTATTAATGGATTATTTGGTTTTGAGTCCTATACCGACTATCTTCCTCTGTCTTTTCATGATGAAAACGACTCAATGATTTCTCTGCAAAGCCTGGAAGATGAGACGCTTTCTTTTATCCTTATGAATCCATTTATGATATATCCTGATTACAATCCAAAGCTGTCTAAGCAGGATTTGGAGGAGCTTGAAGCCGATTCCCCGGACGATATTTCTTTTTACGTTATCAGCGTTATCAGAGAGCCTTCTAATCAGTCAACAGTGAATTTGAGAGCCCCTTTGGCCGTAAATGCATTGAATCGAAAAGCAAAACAGGTTATGTTAGAACAACCGGAATACACGTTCCGTCATACTCTCGGTAATGTGGCTCAGAAGGAGGGAGACTTATGCTAATTTTACAGCGTAAAAAAGGTGAATCCCTTTCAATTAATGATAATATTACCATAACTATTATGGATACTGGCGCTGACTGGGTAAAACTAGCAATTGATGCTCCCAAGGAAATACCAGTTTTCCGCTCCGAATTAAAAGAGGCCGCCGATGAAAATAAAAAGGCGTCTGCAGAAGTACCGCAGAGCCTCTTGAATGAGATTTTAAAAAAGAAATAACACATATAAAAGCTGTTGCAGATTGCCTTAATTATAAATCAAGACAATTACAACAGCTTTTACTATTAATACACACATACCTTACTGATGAAATTCAATTCTGTCATTTATGAAAATAGCTAATTCATCTACGCCATACAATCTACGATGGCAGCCACCGGCGCTGCTACAACGGTTACGTTTATTGCTTCGGATACACCGCCGGCCATCGTGTCCACTGTTGCTCCTGTTCCTCCTGATACGGGAGACAAGGACTCTGCATATTGTTCTGCAATCTGTCTGAAACGTTCGTCATCCAAGGACGGCTTCGGCATTACATCATCAAGATGTGACGTCTGACAGTGCTCCTGTCCCTTTCTTGCAATTTTCTTGCGGCGAAGCTCTTCTGCAAGTTGTCTGGCAAGCTTTTCTTTCATCTTCTTCTCAGCAGACTTCTTTAGAAGAGCCAGATTCTCCTCCTTATGAAGTCTTGAAATCTTAATATTACCACTCTGGATCACAGATTTAATCTTCCGAACAATTGCTGCAGCTTCTACAGGGTCCTTTACTTTCGCTTTTACCGTCTGAATCTCACCATATTTGGCTGCGATTAATCCCCTGACCGCCGGAACATTCTTAGCGCTTGCAAGGCGCATCATATTATTGCTGCGAGAAAAATTGTAATTAGAAGGGGAATTCTTTTTCTTAACATGCTTGGAATAAAAATTCGTTGATTCCCTATCTCTCCAGTAGGTCGGATATATCTTATCCTTATCCCGGTCTTTCGTTGCTGTCCACATGGAGACTTTGCCATCTTCATCAATTACCAGTCCCATGCTTACCAGCTCTTTATCCTTCAAAAAGGCTCCTGTCTGGGCTGCATTCTGATAACTGTTCAAATGACGCAAAATGTTCTCCACATGATTTCTAACATCTTCATCTGTACTCATCTTTTCTAACAGTTCCGATGAAATTGCCACATTGTTGTTACCCTTCATGGTAGAACCATACTGCCCAATCTGACTATTATTATCAAAAGAAATAAAGTTGAAATTAATGTGTTTGTAATTTTCCTTAAGGTAATTCATCATTTCGACTGCGCCGGATTGGTTTGACGCGTTATCGTTCTTAACTTCTTCCAGGAAATCAGTCTGAGACAATCCTGCGGGTGCGGAACTTAAAGTATTCAGATAAGTCTTTTTACTTTTCACCTGCATAGAAATCCCTCTTTTCCATATTATAATAACTTTTATTAACCGTATTATACTGATTTATAATAATATCGACGGGATTACCATGGTTCATAAGCATTGCTTTGTTATTCTCTGACAATTTTTAGTAGTTTCTATTCACATATGTTCCAATATGACCTGCTGAATCTGTTTCTGGACCTTATCCGCTATCTCTTTTGTCTTCATATCCTTATATTCATCATATAATAAGGGTGGAAGAAAGTGGACCTGAACGGTTACAGGGGTTATTGTATTCGTATCGAAGGGTTTAAAGGAATTAATTAATGCTACCGGCACAATGGGGCATTCCGCTTTTGTAGCCGCCTTGAAACTGCCTGCCTTAAAGCTCTGTACCTGATTGCCTTCTTTTGAGCGGGTTCCTTCCGGAAATATCACATAATTTCTTCCTTTTTTTACCTCATTGGTCACATCCATAATAATCTTCATAGATTGTCTGATATCATCTCTGTCCATTAGATATCCCTTCATGCAGGCAATAACCTGCTTCAGAAACTGAATATCTTTAATTTCTTTTTTGGCCACGACAGAAAATGGAATGGGACACGCCTCTACAATTGCCAGTACGTCGTAAAGGCCCTGATGATTGGGAAAGAACATAAAACCGCTTTTATCAGGAAGATTCTCCCGTCCATGAACTTCAATCGTTACATTCCCTCCTTTATTAGCCCTGAGTACAATAAATCTCAGCATTTTATAATGCTGTTCTTCCGTATACTTATCCACATGCGATGCATAATAGCATAATTTACACCACATAAATGGTACGAGAAAAATATTTCTGAATACCATAAGAAGGATTCTTTTCATAATGTTTCTTACTCCTCTCTGCTGAAACAGATAAGCCGTTAATGTCAGATATTTTACTTTTCCTGTTTCCTTATCAAAAGTGCGTCATACGTTTTTATTCTATCATGTTTTATTTTTCAATGAAACTATTATTTATAATAAAAAGATATTTGAAAAATATGTTTGTTTTCGTTGAAATTGTTGCATTACAAATAGGTATATTGTATATTATAAACATTACGTGGGAGACGTACTTTTGTTCTTTTGTATAGGTACTCTCTTATGGCAGAAAGGGATAGGAATCAATGATTTTGCCGGGTGAGTTATTAGCCTTGATTGAACAGGGAGAAAATTATGTTGTAGAATTTAAAAAATCTACAACTGCTATTACAAAAGATGTCTATGAGACGGTATGTGCCTTTTCAAATCGTGAGGGAGGTCATATTTTTCTTGGAGTAAAAGATAATGGTTTGATATCAGGGATTCAGAAAGAGATTTTTCAAATGCCTATGTGGCGAAGATGGTGATTGAGAAAGAGCGCATTTTTACAGAAAACAGCAATCGGGCTCATGGATTCGGAGAATTGAATATTGCTACATTTGAGCCTTTTCCAAAGAATCCGCCGATTTCTAAGGTATTCAGGGAAATCGGTCTGGCAGATGAACTTGGTTCAGGAATGAGAAATACGTATAAATATACCCGTCTATATTCAAATGCGGTGCCAATATTTAAGGAAAATGATATATTTCGGACAATTATTCCATTAAAAGAAGCTGCAACAGTTACGGTTGGGCCATGCTACAGTTACGGTACGGAAGTCAGTACGGAAGTCAGTACGGAAGTCAATAGAAAGATGACTGTGGATATAAAAAGGGAAATAAAACTTTCTTCTGATAAATTATCGGCTTTGATTGAATTTTGTTCTGTGCCCAGGAGCCGAAAGGAGATGCAAGAGTTTTGCGGTATAAGAACTGCAGAATATTTCAGAAAGTTTATTGTAAAACCAATGATTGAAAACAGGATAATTGAATTGACAATTCCGGATAAACCGAATAGCCGGTATCAGAAGTATGTAAGAATTGAAAAGCGAAATGATAAAGATGATGGAGGTACCAGTGAAGACAATAGGATTGGTAATGATTGTAAAGAATGAGAGCAGGAGCCTTAGGAAATGTCTGGCGAGAGCGAAGAAGCTTGTGGACGAAATCTATATAACGGATACGGGTTCTGCAGACGATACGATAAAAATAGCGGAGGAATTTGGCGCGCATATTTCAACATATGAGTGGGAGAATGATTTTGCAGCTGCCAGAAATTATGCATTGGAGCAGTCTGATTGTGACTGGAATTTGATTCTGGATGCGGACGAGTATTTATTATCCGGAAAGAAAAGAGAATTGGAACGGTTTATGGAAAGAGGAGACCGTATCGGCGCTATTAGGCGGTATGACAGTTACCGAGAGGATAATGGGGAAATCAGTCAGAGCTGTGCTTATCCGGTGCGGTTTGTTCCAAAAGGTACCAGATATGAGGGAAGGATTCATGAGCAGATTGTAAGTGAGTTGCCGATTGTCCCCCTGCCTCTTATTTTTGACCATGACGGCTATCTTCAGGGAGGAAAGGGCGAACGGAATCTGGAGATTCTTCTTGAGGTACTGGAAGAGAATCCCAGGGATTCTTATATACTATATCAGGTGTCGCGTACATTGTGGCTTATGAAAGATTATGAGCGGGCGGAGGCGTATTTTGAGAAATTTTATGAAGAAACGCCGGAAACCGGGACAGGTTACCGGGCAGGCGGGGTGATTTCCTACATATATAATCTGTTGGAATTGAAGAAATATGAACAGGGATTCCGAATTATCGAGAATGAGCGGGAACGCCTGGGAGGTTATGCGGATTATCATTTTGCATGTGGAACATTTTACACAAAGGCGATATTTTCTGATGTGCAGAAGTATGTAAGTCTGCTTCCCAAAATCGAAGAATCGTACCGGAGATGTCTAGAGATAGGTGAAGTTCCTGAGCATGAAGGAGTACGGGGAAATGGGTCTTACAGGGCGGCATATAACTTAGGCGTATGGTTTGAGGTAAATGGAAAGACACAGGAGGCGTTTAGGTACTATAAGATGGCGAAAGACGGGGGATATGCTCCGGCCGGGGAGAGAATGAAGGCGCTGCGCAGGGTATAATCACTTACAATTTAAGAAAAGATTTGGTTATGCGGCAGCGCCCTATTTTTCGTATAGACGTCCTTCATTGCTTGCATAGACTGGATTGTCCGGATGGACTTCAATATAAAATAATTCCGTAAGACCGTTGAATGCGCCTTCTTCAATTGCAGTTATATTGGCAGGAATATAAATCTCATAAACCTGTGCGCCAAGTGAAGTAAGTGCATTGGCGGCAATGCCTGTACAAATACCAGAAGACGGAAAAGATATGACTCCGTCAATTACGACAATACCCTGACAGCCGATAATGACTCCTGATGAGTTACAGAGAAAACCATTGCAAAGAGACGTTGTATTGTCGATGTCTTCTTTAGGAGAAATTTCATCATCGATATCGGATATATCCGAATTGTTATCTGAATCCTTGGTAACTGTTGGTGGAATTGGAGAGTCAGTTGCAGGTTCATCAGTAATAGCCGGCGGATTCGGAGGGTTAATTACAGAGTCATCAGTAGTAGTCGGCGGATTCGGAGGGTTAATTACAGAGTCGTCAGTAATAGCCGGCGGATTCGGAGGGTTAATTGCAGAGTCATCAGTAGTAGTCGGCGGATTTGCAGGGTCTATCGCAGAGTCGTCGGTAATTGCTGGTAGTTTTGGTGATTTAATCATAGAGTCATCAGTAATTGTCGGCGGTTTCTGAGAATCAATTGTAGAATCGTCAGCAATCGCTGGTGAATTGGGAGTGATAATCACTGTGTCAATCCTTGGAACCGGAGGATTCGGAGGTAAGTTTGTAGGATCATCGGCAATTATTTTCTGCTCAGAAGAGTTAATTTCCGGCTTAGTTGAATCAATGATAGGTTTTGGAAAATTAGTCGCTGATGTTTCCGCACTAATCGCCGGGTTAGGAGAAGTAATTACAGGTTCAATTGCAACGATTGGGAGTTCCGGAGATATGATTGCCGGATTTTCAGTAATATCTGTCGGACTTGGAGATTCCATTGCTGGTTCAGCGTTAAATGCTGGTATTTCCATAATTGTTAACGGTCTGCGGGAAATATTCTGTTCTTGTTCAAAGCCTATTAGCGGAAGATTCATCAATGGAAGCTCAGGGTATAAAAATATCTGTTTGTTTTCACTTACAGCCTTTTGATGTAATCCGTCACCCATATTAATTTTCGTTGCCCAGTCTGATTCTTCTTGGATATCTCCGAATTGACGCTGTTCTCTGGGCAGGGCATTCATTGTTTGGTAATATAGGGTGTTCTGTCTGGCAAGACTGCACAGTAAAGTCATAATCAGAAGAATTCCCAGAATGTCAGCCAGTTTTTTGTAATCAAGTATTTTGTTTATTGTGGTTTCATAATTCATTTTCATATACACATACATAAGTTTATTATAAAATCCTGATGAGAAGAAATCAATGGTATGGGTCGTGACATTTTGACACATTTTTAGTTTTATATTGAATTGTTATAATTATCATTTGAGCAGACTATAGCCGGATCTTGAGTTTTTTTAAATTTGTGGCATACTATAACCATAACTTAGAGTAGCAATGAAAAAGACAAGATTTATCAGGAGTTAAGCGGAGGTAAGAAGAAAGTTGAGAATAACAGTGGTAGGTACTGGATATGTAGGGTTATCGCTGGCTGTTTTGCTGGCGGGGAGACATTCGGTGACTGCTCTGGATGTGCTGCCAGAGAAGGTTACAATGATAAATAATCGGATGTCTCCGATTCAGGATACAGGTATAGCAGAATTTTTGAAAGAGAGAAAGCTGGATTTAAAGGCAACGTCAAATTCCAAAGAGGCTTATAGGAATGCAGAGTATATTATTGTTGCCGTACCGACGAATTATGACAGTCAGAGAGATTTCTTTGATACATCTGCGGTAGAGGCGGTAATAGAGGAGGCTTTGTCGGTAAATCAGGAGGCTGTTATTGTTATCAAATCGACTGTTCCGGTAGGTTATACGGAGCATATATGCAGGGAAAAGAATACAGACCGGATATTGTTCAGCCCGGAGTTTTTGCGGGAATCAAAAGCGTTGTATGATAATCTGTATCCTTCCAGAATTATCGTCGGATATGATGTGAAAGAGACTGCTATGCGTCAGCATGCGGAAGCATTTGCCGGAATGCTGTGTGAATGTTCTGAAAAAAGGGATGTGCCGAAGCTTATCATGGGACTTACCGAAGCGGAGGCGGTGAAATTATTTGCAAATACGTATCTGGCCCTCCGGATTAGTTATTTTAATGAGCTGGATACTTATGCGGAGATGAAAGGCCTGAATCCCAGCCAGATTATAGAAGGAGTATGCTTAGACCCACGTATTGGCAATTACTATAATAATCCTTCTTTCGGGTATGGGGGATATTGTCTGCCCAAGGATACGAAGCAGCTTCTGGCTAATTACAGGGACGTGCCGGAGAATCTGATTGGGGCGATTGTAGAATCCAACCGGACGAGAAAAGACTTTATTGCGGACCAGGTTCTGGAAAAGGTAGGTTATTATGCTTACGGTACGCAGAATATTTATCAGAGGGATGTCGAAAAGCGGGTGGTGATAGGCGTATTTCGACTGACGATGAAGGCAGGCAGCGATAATTTCAGGCAGAGTTCCGTTCAGGGAATTATGAAACGGATTAAGGCGAAGGGAGCGGAGGTTGTGATTTATGAGCCGATGCTGGAGGATGGAGCGACGTTCTTTGGGAGCAGGGTGGTGAATGATTTGGAAGAGTTTAAGAGGATATCGGATTGTATTATTGCGAATCGGTATGAGGAATGCTTAGGGGATGTGGTCGGGAAGGTTTATACGCGGGATATTTATAAGAGGGATTAAAAAGAGTCTTTTTATGGAAATTCTTAAGATATCTGTGAATGAGTACGATATTATATTAAGTAAGAGAGAGAATCGATAATGAAGTTTAGACAAGGGAGAATTGCAATATGAGTCGAGCAGTAAGACAGCAATTACTTTCTATGACAGGTTCGCTGGAGAAGGCGAATAGGGTCTTGAAAGATGCGGTAATCAGAACAACAGTTAATGAGGAAGGGATTCTTCAATTGCTGGCTGATTGTCAGGATACAGCTATTATGATGGGAAATGAGATTGAGGAAGTATATGGAGACGGAACAAACAGCGTTACAAAATTAGAAGAATACTGTGAAAGTTTATACGAGATGACTCTGGTTATCGGACATCCTGTAAAACGGAGGGAGATTCAGAAGGTTCTGGCGGGCAATTTAAAACAAATCAGAAAGACAATCAGTTCCGAGATACCGGACAGGCTGGAGGTTGTATTTCTTCCATATAAAGCGTCCATGTGGGATTCACTGGAGAGCGTCTGGATGGCGGCGGATGAAGATGAGGACTGCGACGCCTATGTGATTCCGATTCCTTATTATGATAAGAATCCTGACGGCAGTTTCAGAGAAGTTCATTACGAGGGAGAAGAATATCCGGATTATGTGCCTGTGACATTTTATAAGGAATATGACTTTTCTAAGAGGCATCCGGACATTATATTTATCCATAATCCTTATGATGACTGTAACTATGTTACCAGTGTGGAGCCGTTTTTCTATTCAAAGAATCTGAAGAATTTTACCAATAAACTGGTATATATTCCGTACTTCGTGTTACCGGAGCCGAATATGGACGACCCGGATGTCGGAAAGCATATTGAGCATTTCTGTACTGCGCCGGGAGTACTTCATGCAGACCAGGTGGTAGTTCAGTCAGAGAATATGCGCAAAGTATATATTGATGTGCTGACAAAATATACGGAAGAACATGGTTTTACCCGTAAGTACTGGGAAGACAGAATACT
>CAOKJI010000006.1 GCA_948468495.1 uncultured Dorea sp.
TATGTCAAATACAAAACGCAGCGTAAAGGGGAACGATCTTTTTTCCATTCTCATAACCAAAGTTTTTTGTAGAAAGTTTGATGGCATAATCAGGCTTATAGGTTTCGATATAAACCTTTAAGCTTTTAGCCCTTGTGTTATCTGCCGATTTTACCTCAATAGGTATCAGCTTTCCGCCTCGCTGAATTACAAAATCGATTTCAGCCCCTCGTTCCGACATCCAGTAATACGTATTGTACCCGTTTATTGTAAGCTGCACATTCACATAGTTTTCCGCCATTCCGCCCTTAAAGTCGTTGATTTCCTCCGCCATATAGAGGACGTCGCCTGCCGCTAAATCCTTTTTAGCAAGAAGCAGCCCTAAGTCTGATACGTAAATCTTGAATGCATCAATATCGCGATAATTCTCAAGGGGTTTTTTCACCTGCTCCACTTTATAAATCTGCGACACAATACCCGACAGACAGAGCCATTCAATGGCATTTTCAAATTCGGAAGCCCGCCCGCCCTTTTTAATCAGCTTATATTGAAAGCGGGTATTCTTTTTAGAGAGCTGAACAGTGATGTTGTCATAGACAAGACGCGTTTTTTTTATCTCATTCAGATTATTGTATTTGCTCATGTCATTCAGATAGCTCGCAAGAATGGTGTCCTGAACATGACGAATCAAAATATAATCTTTCGTCTCTGCAAACAGCGTCACGCATTCCGGCATGCCGCCCACCACCAGATACTGACGATAAAGCTGCATAGCCGCATCATGAAGCGCCGGAGGCAGCGGCATATTGGAAACAAAGCATTCCTTGATTTGTTCCACAAGAGCATCCTCTCCCATCGCAAGCATAAATTCCTCCATATCCATTGGGTATAGGGTTTTCATATCTACCTTGCCCACCGGAAAGGAGAATTTTGTTCTATTTACCGCCACGCCCAGCAGACTGCCCGCTACAATGATGTGGTAATCCGGAGCATCCTCGCAAAAGTATTTGAGAGCCGTCAGCGCCCTCTCGCAAAGCTGTACCTCGTCAAACACAATCAATGTCTTTTCCCTTACAATCGTCTGACCTGCAATATGTGATAAAATCGGAATCAGATAATCAGGGTTGATATTTCCTTCAAACGTTTCATTCAATTTGGGATTCGTTTCAAAATTAAAATAAGCGACATTTTCATAATGAACACGTCCAAATTCCAGAACGGAATACGTCTTCCCGACTTGCCTTGCCCCCTGTAAAATCAGGGGTTTTCGCCGTTTGCTGTCTTTCCAGGATTCCAGAAAATTCATAATCTTTCTATACATGCGTCTGCCCTCCTGATTCCAGTATAATGGATATTCATGTAAATATCAACAATATTTCTTATCGTTATAACATTTTTTCACATGATTTTTCTTAAATAATCGCAGAATATTGCACGAAACAGCTTGCTAATCACTTCAACCGCTCCAGTACAAAACCTGCCGTCTCTTCGTCTATCACCAGCACATTGATAATCTCCGCGCGAATCGCCGCGCAGATGCACTCTACCCTGCTTTGCCCGCAGGCAACGCCGATACGGGCCTTTTTCCTGCGAATCACATCTAACGGAACCGCCATGGTTCTGTCGTCCAGCTCCGGATCACAGATATTTCCGTCAGAATCAATCACATGGGTACAGATATCCCCCACCGCCCCTTTTCGGGTAAGGGCGGCAATCTCCTTTTCGTTCAGATATCCCGCCCGGTAAACGGCGCTCTGCAGCCCAAATGCTCCCAGCGCCAGCAGCGCAATATTGGAGTTATAACCATAGGTCATCACTCTGTTTATATCGTAATCGCTTAAGAACGCCTCCTTTAACCGGCTGCTGCTGACCACCGCCGGACAGGTCAGCACATAGGGCTTCGCTTCCCAGGCTCTGGCAAAATTCCTGGCAATCTCAAAGCAGTAAATGTTATGCTCCAGATTACTGATACCTCCGCACAACTGCGCGGCAATCATATCCGGATATTTCTGTCCCTGCCCCAGCAGACCTGTCACTGTATGAATCGTATTACCCCAGGAAAATCCAATCACATCTCCATTCTGTACAATCTCCTCCAGATAATCTACCGCCTTCCTGCCCACGCTATGCATGTGCGAAGACTTCTGAGTAACCGGCGCAACAATCACCTTCTCAAGATTCGTCTTGCCGCGCAGCTTCCGCTCCAAATCCGACTCGCCCTTTAAGGGGTCGATAATCCGGAACTGTACAATCCCCATCTCTTTCGCTTCCGTCAGAAGCCTTGATACATAGGGTCTGGACAGACCAATGCTCTTCGCGATGGCCTCCTGCCCCATACCCTCCTCGTAATACAGCTGCGCAACCTTTACAAGAAGCGCCGTCTTCCTCTCATCCAACGGCCTTCCCTCTAATATTGGACTCATAATTTCCCCCTGCTCATTCTTTTATACTAATATCTAACGCTAAATTTCTTCTCATCCTCCTTCACCGGAATCTCTTCACTGTCCACCCATTCCACCCGGATAAACCGGTCCGTATTCAGCCGGACCATCAGCTTGTCCACTAGCATTTCGCGTCCCTGAACTTCCATCAGCACGCTTCCGTCCCACTCATTCTTCACCCAGCCGGTAAGCCCTAAGGACTCCGCTGCAAATCTCGCGGTATAACGAAAGCCTACGCCCTGCACTCTCCCATGGAACACGACTCTTCTTCGTATATCTGCCATAAATCCTCCTGCCTTTCATCCTACATCTCCTGTCCGGCATTCTGCCTTCACTGCTCTGTAACATGCAACCTTTCGACTGTCCGGCACAGCTTTGCACTATTGACCGGAAATGCCATAAGCAAAATATACTACACCTAACTTTAGCCTCTTAATAGCGGTTATGCACATCTTCCGCAAAACACATCATGTCCTTAACCTCAATTACCGTTCCGTCATCCAGAACAGCTTTGCCGCTCATCCGTCCAAACACCTGATGCTGATCCGTCTCTATCAGTACCGCCGCCGTCTTCGCCGCCCTGTCTAGAACCGGTACAAAATCCATCTCAAATCTGCCGTCGCTGGAGGTAAACGTCCATGGCTTCAGATAATCTCCCTCCGGAATATGGAACGTCACATCATCCAGCTTATGGCCCACCCCGTCATAGAACAGCATATTTTCCGTCGCCGCCGAAGTATCGCCAAAACCGTATCCGATATTAAATCCAAAGGTCCTGCCGTTCACCACCGTATTCCCGGAGCCCCAGTACCAGCGGTTGTCATAGGTCCACACACCCCTGCCCCAGTCCAGCGTACCGAAATCCGTCTCCTTATGAAAGCGGTATACCTTCCCGTCAAATTCCATCTTCCCGCTTGCCGGCATACAGTTAATCTTCTGATTATAATAAAACGC
This sequence comes from uncultured Dorea sp., assembly GCA_948468495.1. The sequence continues at coordinate 3,375 of CAOKJI010000006.1, forward strand.
GGTCTTTTTCTCCTTCCAGGGCGTCGCGATTACCATGGTATCCATCTCAGGCTGTTCCAGCGTAATATCACAGCGGAAGGTCTTGTCCTGCCAGAACTTATCAAACTTGCAGCGAATCCGCCGTTTTCCTTCTTCCACCGTATACTCCATGTGAAGCCGCTTGTCCCGGTATACGGTATCGCCCCGGGCAGAGGTAGAGGGAAGGTCGAATTTCCCCATGGGGAATGCATTCAGTATCGTCTCCGTATGCTCCCAGCCCTCTTTAAAATTCAGCAGAGATACCGACTGCAGCCCGATATACCCGTCGTCAGAAATGGTAAATGCCCCTGCGAAATCCTCGTTTAACACCAGATAATAATCCCATTCTTTAATGCGGAATTTCGGCGCTCTTATCTGCCTGCGGTCATACTTCTGAACCAGTTGTCTGGACCAGCCGGGTTCCCGCAACGAACCATCCTCTTTTAATAACGGCTGTTTTGTAACAACTTCATGATTCCTCATACCATACTTCGCCTCCCTTTTATTCCAAGCGCGCATCTCTGGCGGGCTTTGCTTTATTACTATTCATCCTTTACGTCGCCAAGCTGAATATGCTGGTCGATGATTTCCTTCATCTTCTCCCAGACCTGCGGGGAGGTCTCCTCTATCTTCTCATTCCGCTTATAAATCTGAGACTTTTTCACACCATGCTCTCTCCAGCTTACGCCTCCGCTCTCGTGATTCAAAAGCAGCGGCTGGAAATTGTCCAGAAGATGCGCATACTTCGCATCCGCGCTTTCGTAACGCTCAAATTCTTCCCACAACTCCCGGAAATACATCCCCTGATCCTCCGGCAGAATCCCGAATATCCGCTCCGCAGCCGCTTCTTCTCTGGCCCGCTTCGTCTCCGCTCCCTTCGCGTCATAAGCATACGTATCTCCCGCGTCAATCTCTACCAAATCGTGAATCAATACCATAAGAATCACCTTCAGTACGTCAACCTCCTGCGCGGCATACTCCTTCAATAGAAATGCTGCAACCGCCAGATGCCAGGAGTGCTCCGCGTCATTCTCCTTCCGATTACCGTCCGCAAGCCAGGTCTGACGGAAAATATTCTTCACCTTATCAATCTCCATCAAAAACTCAAGCTGCCTGCTCATCCTCTCCATTTATAACACCTTCTTCCCTTCGGTATAGTAAAATTGTACTCTTTCTCCTTCCTTCCCGCAAGTCTTTTCGTCAAATATGACAGTATTTTATGATTTCATGTTTCTGTTCACACAGTACTTTGCATTTACCGCGAGCGGAGCAAACTGTAACATTTGCGATTACATCCAGCCCGCAAGCGCTACGCTTGCCGCAAGTCCCGCCGCCGTCGCAAGCAAAGCCCCCGTCAGAGTATATCTGCTCTTCCTTACCTTCGCCGTCATAAAATACACGCTCATGGTATAGAAAATGGTCTCCGTACAAGCCATACTGATTGACGCTATCAGCCCGATTTCTGAATCTGTTCCAAACTCTTTGTATAAATCCAAAAGAAGTCCCGTCGCGGCGGAAGAAGAAAACATCTTCACCACCGACAACGGAACCAGCTCTCCCGGAAATCCTATGTAACCGGATACCCTCCCTACCATTTCCGATAATAGTTCCAGAAAACCGGAAGCGCGCAGAATCCCTACCGCCACCATCAGCGCAATCATGGTAGGCATAATCTTAATCACCGTATGAAAACCGCTGTTAGCGCCCTTAATAAATGTGTCGTACACATCTACCTTTCTCAGAACTCCATAGCACACAATCCCGAAAATCACCATAGGAATCATCATATCCGACAAAAACAAAAACCACTGCATCCCTTATTTTCCTATCTGTTTTCCATCCTCCTTATTATTATATGATTCTGTCCGGCAGCTATTCCCCCTCTTTGAAAGGCGCCGCATCTCACGGCCCGCACTTCATCCTGTTAGAACGCGTCCCCAGGTTGCGTTCTGCAACGCTGTCCCAGAATATTGGATGGCGTACTGGTACGGCGCTTTTCGGGCTCACCCGACGCTTAATCCTTATCTTTCTCTATCCACCTGACCGCCGCATCCCGGGCCTGCACCTTCGCCAAATTCAGCTCCCGTACTGAGATGTTTTTATACCGGTCTGCGATGTCGTAAAAATAATTTCTGACTTCCTGCTCCACCGTTGTATCCCATCCGAATCTGCATGCAGGCCCGAATTCCTCTTCCCCGCTGCTCTTATCATCCTCCGCAATCTTCCTGCCGTCCATCTTCGCAATAACCGGGGCCGCATCGTCAGACAATCCATACAGGATATACTGAACGTCCCACACACTGACCGACTCCCAGTGGCGGAGATTATATTCGGCTATCAGTCTGTCCGGTCTGGCAAAGGAAAGCAGAATATAACCGCATCCCACTACCAGCACAACATACCGGAACATGGGGAAATTCTTTCGGTAAATGCTTACCGTTACGCCTCCCATAATCAGCGCCAGAATCGTAAGAAACCACAATACCAGTATCCGTAATAAGGTAAGATGATACGTCTGCACATACAGCATCATCCGGTAAACAGCGGACGCAATCATGATAAACGTGCAGCCGCAGATGACCGTTAAACTTCCGCGAAGCAGCTTATTTTCCTGGAACAGCGCCATGCAAGCCAGTACCAGGATAAAGTTCAGTATCCCGACAAAGAGCAGTTCAAAAAAGCCCTGCCTTGCATACAACGAATACGTCACTCCTTCGGGAAGGCTGCCCAGTCTCAGAAACAGGTAAAATACCTGTATTCCCGCATACAAAGCATACACTGCTCCGAGAACCATGGTAAATGTAATCGCAATCAGAGCGTTATAACTCTTCCCCTCCTTTTCTTTTTCTTCAAAACGCCTGCTGCAAAGAGCGCAGAAAAAAGCGTAGCTGGCAACAAACCCCGTCAGAATCATGAGAAAAATTACAAACGCCGGGCCAAACTCGATTTCAAAAATCAAATCTTCAAAAATCCCCGCAAACACCATATCCGAGTGCAGAAGCGTCGGAAAAATCACCAGCAGAAGACCCGCCGCAATCAAAATTCCTAAGCCTACCGCCGCCGCTGTTTTCCGCTTTTCTCCGGCGGCGTTTCCCTTCGCTTCCGCTAAATATGCAAACCCATGAGAAAACGGACGGAATACATGCCCGATTGACGCAAAACAGATAATCATCATATTCTTTAGGAACGTTGGGAATTTCCATTTGTCATCTTCATAAAACTGGTGCATCATCCCGGTAAGGAACAATAATAAAAAGCCGGCCATATTGAAAAATATCAGAAACCCGGAACAAGTAAATGTGGTGCTAATCCCTAAGAGCGTCATCCCGGCCGCATACACCCAGGTCCCCTTCTTCACTTGAACTCCAACCTTCTTAAGCAGAAGATAAGCGATTCCCATGGTGCCCCATACCAGAACCGGCCAGGTGATTCCGTTAGGATTCTGATACCGGCAGAACGCAAATAAAACTCCAAACACCAGACACATTCCGGCAATATATCCATAATTCTTTCGCATCCTTCCCACAAGGGGAGGTTCTTCCTGACGCGGTACTTCCGCCGCTTTCCGCCAGATGTCCCCTGCAATTTGTAAATCTTCCGGTATTCCTGCCGCTTCTGTCTGATTTGCCGCGGCGCCCGCCATAAATTCCTCACCTGTCGCATATTTCATATCCATTCTAATTCTCCCCTTTCTTCATGAACATCTATTCTTTCATTTCCATTCACATCCTCCGGCAGCCTGTCAGCGCTGCAAACGCGCTCTGAATCCCTTTTTACTCATCCGGCACATATTCCAGAATATCTCCCGGCTGGCAGTCCAGCGCCCTGCAAAGAGCGTCCAGCGTCGTAAATCTCACCGCCTTCGCCTTGTTATTTTTCAAAATAGACAGATTCGCCATCGTAATATCAATCTCTTTCGCAAGCTCTGTCACACTAATCTTCTTCTTTGCCATTACCACATCCAGATTCACTACAATCGCCATCACGCCGCCCTCCTATATGGTCAAGTCCGTTTCTTCCTTGTACCGGATTGCCTCCGCAAATACATTGGCAAGCACCTGGCTGAACAGAGCCGCAATAAAAAATACAAGGACAACCACCGCCGTAGCAGGCGTGGGCACAAGAAATATCTTAATGATAAACGCCGCCGCAATCACAAGGCTTAAACTGGCCATCACCTGCAGGCTCCTCACGTTATCCGGTACAAAACACACCCCGTCGATGACTGTCTTCATCATTCTGCGAAGCTGCGCCACAATCATAAGACCGCATACGCCGGATACCGCAAAGACAACTAACATAGAAATAAAATTATCCGACAATGCCTTTGAATAATATCTTCCCGCCAGCTTTAACGTAAACGGCAGCGTCGCCAAAACAACGATACCGCAGTAAAACATCAAATCCAAAATAACCTTGGTGAATTTATTCATTCTTTCCTGTTTCATTCTTACACTCCTTTTCCCTCTGCTAATCACTGCAGTTTCTGCTTTTCATATTTTACTTTTTCATTTCTCACCGTTTCTTATGTTTCCGGGCTGCTATCCGGCCCGTTTTGTATATTCTTCTACTACACTATATCATCTCTCGAATTGAATTTCAATATATATTTATTGTTTTTCAATAAATATATATTGTTTCTCAAAAAAATGATATCCGGGCAAAAGATACTTTACGCCATGCCAAAGTTCTTTGCCCGGATACCCTTTTCAATCCTTCATCCATCCTGTGTTTTAACAAACCAGTACATTCTTCCTCCGCCTCCGCGGCTGGATTTTCAATTTCTAATGCTTCAAGCACAATACATCTGATTCGTTTTTTCTAATATTAATCGTAAAATGTACCTCCCCATTTCTCCTCTCAAAGAAATACCGCTCATTATTCACTATACTCTGAATCCCTGTTACCTCTCTTTCCAGACGCAGCACCACATCAACCCGGCGCTCGGTCTTCCCGCTGTATGGATAATTTCCCGTATAAGAACTTGTAACAATTAAAAAGGATTCCTTTTCTCCATTGAGAACCGCTCCGTCCACTTCTCTGAAATGCTGCTGGCTAAAGTAGAGCTCAACCTGAGACCGCACGCCCTTTTCTTCCAGAACAGGAATCAGTACATCTCCCAGCAGCGACGACGATTCTTCCAAATACGCCGCATCCGGATGAGTCGCAAAGTAAATTGCCTGCCCTTTTCCGTAATGATTTCTCGTAACCGCAGGCATATCATCCGAAAATCTGGCCATTACCTGTACCTGATGATTCCATATTTTCAGATTTTCCTTATGCCAGTATCCCTTATAATTTTTCCTTTTAAATGTAATATCCGGCATGACGTCAGACACCGCTTCTCTGGCGTCTAGTCCAAATACTTCCTGAAGTCCGAAACAGGGCATTTTGTGATTATACCAGCCATATGTTCCAAGCATTCCCAGCCTCGCCGTACCGACAAGCGTTCCTCCCTGACTTACATAACTTTGCAAACAGTCCGCCATCTCTTCTGTCACATAGGAAAAGAACGGAAGATACACCATTTCATACCGCGCCAGACAGGTGCTTTCTACTTCTCCCAAATCAACAAAGTCCACCTGATAATAATTATCCCAGAAAACCCTGTACGCTCCCCTTAATGCCTTCAGCAGAAAATGCTCCTGGTCTATGCCTTTCAGTATGATAGCGTTTTCTTTACTGACAGCAATTGCAATTTTAGCCTTCTCCGTCTTCCCCTGCGCTATCGTTTCTTGCATGCGCGCCAGAATCTTCCCGATTCTTTCCGCGCTTTCCAGGCGTTCCGTAGGATTTCCGTCCAAATCCACCAGACCGCCCCAATGAATCGGCTGAAAATCCCATTCCCGAAATCCCTGATAGAGACACATCTTCGCTCCATGGGAAACCGCATCCAGAATATTATGGAACAAATCTTTCCCTGTCACATTACGATTCGGTCCCAGCACCCAGCCGTTAATCGGTCCGCTCTCCGTCTCAAGCAGCCAGTAATCCCTGCCTGCAGCCTCGGCGGCGCTCCTCCCCATATCCAGACACATCGAAGAAAATTCCGGCCGTTTCTCAACTTTATTTCCGCTTCCGGGATAGATGTCATAGCCAATCACATCCACCGCCTCCGCCATCCCAAACTGATCCAGTCCCATCAAAACTCCCATGGGGTCCTGTGATTTCAGGAAAAAAATATTCGTAGTTGTCAGATGTTTCGTATCATATTCTTTTATTAATTCATTCTGCCACTTTACGAAATTCACCGTATTTTCCATCCAGAACAGACGCCAGTCCAGCCATCTTGTAACGCTCGCCCATGCGAAAGGAAGCGCCTTCGGAGGTTCTATCTCTTCAAAATCCTTATGTCTGGTATGGGTCGCTCCCCAGCTATACGCCTTATTTAAACTCTCTATATCTGTATACTTATCCTTCAGCCATTTCCGAAACTTAATACAGGAGGGTTCATTATAGCAGTATACGTCGATTCCCTTCCCATCCAGAGGCATAAACGGAAAAGAAATCTCATTATGAATCTGATAAGCATACAGCGCCCCATGATTCCTGTATCTGGTCACCAATGCTGTCAGATACTTCCGGGCAGCCTTCAGATATTCCGGGTGGTCAAAACACGCCCAGGAATACGAAGCGTTACATGGATACTGCTCGCCATGATGATTCATAATATTCATATCAGGAAATTCCCGGTGAAGCCAGTACGGCGGCGAAGCCGTACCGGTTCCCAGCAATATTTTCATTTCATATTTCTCACACAGCGCGAAGAACTCGTCCAGCCATTCAAACTCGTACTTCCCGCGCTCCGGCTCTATCTGGTCCCATGAACAGAATAATTCCGCCGTCCGAATCAGAGATATTCCGCATTTTTTCATATTCTGCAGGTCTCTTTCCCAGTCTTCTCTCTTCTGAACGAGAGGATAATATCCGGCCGCATAGTTTGGTGCAGTAGTCATAATCTCTCTTCCTTTCCATTGTCTCAGCCTTATATCTGATACTGCCATTTATCCGAAAAACCCCGCAAACCAGGAAGTAATTCCCGAAAACCATGAGAAATCGTTGCCGCCGTACAACTGATTAAATCCTGCAGCCGTATCAAGCGTTAAACCGATAGAACCTACTACCAGGAATATCATCAGAACGCCGCCAATTGCCGACGCTGTAATCGCCGCCGCCCGGCCCCCTTCCTGATTGGCAAATACCGCCGCCGGCGCCACATCGAAGAAACATGCTACCGTCAGAGGGATGACCGCATATGCCATAGTTCCTGTCGCCGCCATTACAACAATCGTCAAAATACTCGTAATCATGCTCACAACAAAACCCAGCAGCATAGAATTGGGCGCATAAGGGAAAATCATCGGAATATCCAGCGCCGGTACTGCATTCGGGATTAATTTCTCACTAATCCCCTTAAACGCCGGAATAATCTCTCCCAGCATCATACGAACGCCCGTCAGAAGAATCGTAAGGCCCGCGCCGAAATTCATGCCGGCTATAACGCTGAAACTAATCAAATCATACTGCATGCCGCCGATTGTAGCGATACTTCCGATGGCGCCGCCAAACACTTCTGCTCTTGCCTCCGCTCCGATAATCAGTCCGACAATGATATACGTAACTGCTATAACCAGCCCGGAGGCTACGGTTGTATCCCTGAAAAAATCCAGTCCTTTCGGAATATTCATCTCTTCCGCCGACTTGCTTTTGCCCCGGAACAGCCGCCCAATCCCGGCGCCAATCAGGCAATAAATCCCGGCCGAATGCCCGATTGTAAAATCATCGGAACCAGAAAGTTTCTTTACAAAAGGCCGAAGAATCGCCGGAGACAAAATGATGTAGAGAGATAAGATGACAGTAGCAAAAATGATTAACGGCGCTCCTGTCAGTCCTCCCTGTACTCCGGCAGCTACAGATAAGTATGCCATCCAGAAATAGATATGGCCGGTCAGGTAAATATTCTTTAACGGCGTAAATTTCGCCACCAGCAAATTAATCACAAAGGACAGCGCAAGCGCCATTCCAATCTCAGCGCCAAACTCCGCTAATACCTCCCAGCAAATATTGGCGTCAAATTGTCCGGACTCCGGAAGCTGGTACAGCGTAGCAAAAGCGCTGGCAAGGGGCGACGCTGCAGCCGTAATAAAATTAACGCCTACGAATAGAATAATGACCCCCATAATGGTTTTCGCCGTTCCTTTTATAATATCCCCAAATTCTTTTTTCAGTAAAATCAAGCCGGCCAGAGCTATAATTCCCATAAAAAACGGCGGCTGTTTAAAAATATTCGTACCTAAATAAGTTAAAACTTCCATCAGTCTATTCCCCTTTCTCCTGCTGCATTGCGCGAACCACTTCTACACACTTCTCTTTAATCTCTTCCAAATTCATAAAGTTCCCGATGACTATCAAAGGCGCTTTCACTCTATTCTCCAACTGCCCGGCAATTTCTCTTGAGCAAACAACCAGATCCGCCGCAGCCCCCGCAGCCGTAGTCACATCCAGATGTTCCACTTCCGCGTCTAAGTTATTTTCCTTCAGCACCTTTTCTATATTCATGCCAAGTATTAAACTGGTTCCCACTCCAAATCCGCACACTGCCAGAATCTTTATCCTTTTCCGCATAATTCTATCCCCTTCCCTGTTTTTCCAATATTGTCTTAATCTCCTCTGTATGATTGCTTTCCATTAGTATCTGCAAATCGTCCGGATTCATCAGCATCGCCGCCAAATCCCGCAGAATCTCCAGATGCGCTCCGTTATCCGTCGTTGCAAACATAAATACCAATTTTACCGGATCATTACATTCACTTCCAAATTCCACCGGTTCTTTTAACCGAATCATCTGTATACAGGTTTCCTTAACAGTCTTATCCGGTCTGGAATGGGCCAGCGCTACTCCCGGCATAATCACAATATACGGCCCCAGCTCCATCACCGCTTTTATCGTATTTTCAACGTAAGCCGCCTCAATTTTTCCTTCTCTTACCAGAAGTTTCCCGGCTCTTCTCAGCGCGTCCTGCCAGTCCTCTGCAAATACGTCTAATTCTACTTTATCTGCATTTAGAAATTCTGAAATCATGTTATCCCTCCTTCCAATATTTCAGACAGATACTTGTATGCCGCCTCTGCATTTTCGTACACCGTTTTTCCCATGCTTCTCCAGATACAGGATTCATTGCCGGCTTCCGTATCAGGCAGAATGAAATTCTCTACCATAAGGCAGCGCTCATAAGATATCTCGTCCAGCGCAGATTTTATCTGTTGAAAATCAATACTGCCGGTCCCCGGCGCACACCGGTTGTTATCGCACAGATGAACATGAAAGATATCTTTTCCTCCCAGCAAAACAGCCCGCTTGATATCAGCCTCCTCTATATGAGCATGAAACGTATCAAAATGCAGCTTCACATTATCTTTTCCAATCTGGCGGATAAATGCAAGCCCCTCCTGAATCGTATTCATAAAATAGCTTTCATACCGGTTCAGAATCTCCAATGAAAGTGTGATTCCCAATTTTTCTGCATAATCGGCCGCCTTTGAAAGACTTTCCATCGCCCACTTATAATTTTCCGCCGCCTCTGTTCTAGGTTTTTTCAATCCCCATGGGGCATACAGTACGCCGCCTAAGCAGTCTGCTTCCAGCTCGCCGGCAATCTCAATACACTTCATCAGCCGTTTCATTCCCTGTTGTCTGACTTCTTCCTGTTCAGAAGAGGGGTCTTCTCTCTCGTTCATTCCCGTACCGCAGGTACACGAAATATGGTACTCTTTTAAGAGTTTTTTCGCTCTTTTTTTGTCATAATCTTCCGGATACATAAGAGGAAACTCTACCGCCTGATATCCTGTTTTTACCGCATGTGGAATATAATCAAAACCGCAATCCTTCCAGTCTGCCGTATAGGAAGATAAATGTATTCCCAGTTTCATTCTGTCACCTCTCTTTCTCTATATGGTTACCAGTTGTATGTCCATCCATTTTGCCAGCTCCCGCATCTGAGCGTCTACATCCGCATGAACAATACCATAGTGCTGCTCAAAGCCGTTTTCTATAATTACCTCAAGCGCCTTTTCAAAGCCGGCGTCCAGACGGATATCGGTCTGAACTCCTAATAATTCCCTGTCAGTCTTCACTCCCGTCCCTCCGGCAAGGAACATTGCGTAATGTTCCTCCTGTTCTGAAAGTTTGCACATAGACAAGCGTCCTTCCTTCATCTCATATTGTACCCCGACGCCAATGCCGTTTCTCATGGTTGCCTGCTCCACATATCGGACCTCTTCCGGCTCCTTCGCAAGACCCTCCGGCCCAAATCCGCAATGCCAGGCCTTAACGCCTCCCATGTCAGGAGAGGCAACCAAATCTGCAAAAAATACACTTTTCCCGGTAATCCTTCTCAGAATATCCATTGTCGCAAGGCCTGTTATATCCCCTTCGCAGCAAGCAGTAATCCCTTCGTCATTCAGCCAAGACAGCGCTCCGCAGCCCGCGCACTGATAGATACTTTGCAGTTCCGGCCAGCACTTCATCGTAAGCCCCTCTATATCATGTTCCCGTACATAGTCTAATATAGCCAGCTTTAAACGCACAGACCGTTCCAGCATCACATCCGCAGCTCCCAGCGACATCTTTTCTCTGAGTTCTGCCAGACATTTATATACTCTCTCTTCTTCTATGCATCCTGCCGATTCGAGCACAGAAGCCAGCGACACATACTCGATTTCCGGTCCCACCTGTTTCCGGAATCTCAATTCATCTACGGCACACCGGTAAAATCCCGGCGCACGCCCGCCGATAACGGCATATTTCGCACGCCGTAATTCTCCTTTAATCCGAATAGCATCTAAAAATATGGTTACCTTTTCCCGAACCTTTTCGTCCCGAAAGTCCCCGTATCCATAGCTGAATTTCTTCCCAAGCTTTTTTAAGTAACTCGTCATCATAACCATCCCTGTCAGGGAATTAAGCGGAATCGTCGGCCATGACTCTACAATCGGATCATTGAACCCCCATACAAACACTGGAACATCCTCTAATCCCATGAGCAGCTCCATGAACATATTCCCCTGGGCAAATGTACCAATCTGTACAATCAGCGCATCCGGCCTGTCCGCCTGAAGCCGCTGAATTGCCGCCGCATTTGCTTCATTTTCCAGAATAAGCTTCTCGATTGCCAGAAGTTCATATGGGAATCCTTCCAGCCATCGCACTGTTTCATCCAAATATCCCTGTGCAATATGATAGCAATTTACCGCGGCGCCATAAGAAATCAATCCTATTTTCATTCCTTTCCACCTCCTCTCTTATCCTTCTGCACGATTCATGAATTCGCACATGGAAATAATTTGCTCCGTCTGTGCTTCCACGCATTCCCGCGCTTTTGAAAAACAATGAAAACTGTATGCTTCCGGCTCTTCTGCCATGGCTTGTCCTAAGCCTGTCAGAAATGCACGGTCCACATCCGTAAAAAAATTTATCTTGCAGATTCCCAGTTCAATTGCCGTTTTGATATCCTCCTCTGACAATCCGGAAGCTCCATGCAGTACCAGCGGAACCGAAACCTTCTCCCGAAGTTCCCTTAACCTTTTAAAATTTAGTTTTGGTTTTTTCCTGTATACCCCATGCGCGTTGCCAATCGCCACCGCCAGGAAATCAACTCCTGTTTCCTGCGTGTACAATGCGGCCTGATTTACATCCGTATAAATATCCTCCGTTTCTTCATTATTTACCGCTCCCTCCATCCCGCCTATTACGCCAAGCTCTCCCTCCAGGGCCGCTCCCCGGCAGAATTTCTTTATTTCAACTGTATTTTTCAGATTATCCTCAAAGCTTAGCCTGCTTCCGTCATACATTACGGAAGAAAAACCGCTATCAATACCATTTTTTATATCTTGCAAATCTACTCCATGGTCGAGATGAATCGCCGCCGGTACGGAATAATGAGCTGCAATTGCCCGGATTGAATCTATGAGCGGACCGTAGCCGAATCCGCGCGCTTCAGCCTGAACAGGCGACAACTGAATAATAACCGGCGATTTCATCTTCTCACAGGCATTCAGCACTCCCATCAGACTGTCCGTATGCTCCACGTTAATTGCAGGGACGGCATAGCCGCCTGCTAACGCTTCATGCAGAAGCTGCAGTGTAGATTTCATTGTCCTTCCCTCCTCTTTAACATCGTATCTCACTCAAGCGCATCCTTTACAAATCCGGAAAATGCGGCGCATCCGTATGCCGTATCCAGCATTTCTTCATCTCGTCATCCAATTTACAAATCGCCAGACCGATTCCGCCCATCTCCTGGGTTGTAATGTAAGAGCCAATCAATGGTTTATATATTTTAATTCCCCGGTTCGTTAAATACTTCTCCACCGAAGTATAAAATATCATAAGCTCCATCATCGTTGTCCCGCCGGAGCCATTTACAATTACGGCAACCTCATCTTCTTTCTCATAGGGCCTGTCTTCCACCAGGCTTTCAATCATTGCTTCTGCTATTTCACTGCACTTTTTGTTGCGGTAAGTCA
>CAOKJI010000007.1 GCA_948468495.1 uncultured Dorea sp.
GTGAACTGTAAGTGCACTAACGCCTGACAGATAATTTTTATCAAGATTCTACTGGAAATACGGATGGGTTTTCTATATAATGAACATGTATGCAGGAAACAGGTCAAAAGATGAAAAAGGAGAATGATTCATGGAGATGTTGTCAATTGAGAAGGAACTGAAAGAAAATGCATATCCGGGCAGAGGAATTATCATCGGGAGAAGCGCTGACGGCACCAAAGCAGCGACCGCTTACTTTATTATGGGAAGAAGCGAAAACAGCCGGAACCGTATATTTGTGGAGGACGGCGAAGGGATTCGGACTCAGGCATTTGACGAATCCAAGGTTACGGACCCAAGCCTGATTATCTATGCTCCGGTGCGCGTGCTGGGAAATAAGACCATTGTGACAAATGGCGACCAGACCGATACCATTTACGAAGGGATGGACAGGCAGCTTACCTTTGAGCAGTCTTTGAGAAGCCGGGAGTTTGAGCCGGACGGACCGAATTACACCCCGAGAATATCTGGGATTATGCATGTGGAGAATGGGAAATACAGTTATGCGATGTCTATTTTGAAGAGCAATAACGGCGAACCTTCCAGCTGCAACAGATATACCTTTGCATATGAGAATGCGAAAGCAGGAGAGGGACATTTTATTCATACTTATATGCATGACGGGAATCCGCTTCCTAGCTTTGAGGGCGAGCCGAAGCTGATAGCGATTCCGGATGATATGGATGGGTTTGCGGATATGCTGTGGAACAGTCTGAATGAAGACAACAAAGTATCGTTATTTGTGCGCTATATTGATATTGTGACAGGAAACTATGAATCGAAGATTATAAATAAGAACAAATAAGGAGCGGATGAGATGAAAGAATTAGAATTAAAATATGGCTGCAACCCGAATCAGAAGCCTTCGAGAATCTATATAGAGGACGGAAGCGAGCTTCCCATTCAGGTGTTGTGCGGACGTCCGGGGTATATTAACTTTCTGGATGCGTTTAACGGCTGGCAGCTTGTGAAGGAGTTGAAGCAGGCGACGGGGCTTCCGGCGGCAACATCCTTCAAGCATGTATCTCCGGCGGGGGCGGCGGTAGGACTTCCGCTTTCTGAGACGCTGGCAAAGATTTACTGGGTGGATGATTTGGGAGACCTGTCGCCTCTTGCATGTGCTTATGCAAGAGCGAGAGGTGCGGACAGAATGTCTTCTTTTGGTGATTTTATCTCACTTTCAGACGTATGCGACGTGGATACGGCGAGGCTGATAAAGAGAGAGGTGTCCGACGGTGTAATTGCGCCGGGCTATGAGCCGGAGGCGTTGGAGATTCTGAAGCAGAAGAAGAACGGCAATTATAATGTCATCCAGATTGAGCCGGACTATGTACCGGCGGAGTTAGAGCATAAAGAAGTTTATGGAATTACCTTCGAGCAGGGAAGAAATGAGCTGAAGATTGATGAAGAGTTCTTTAACGATATCGTGACTGAGAATAAAGTTATGACGGAGCAGGCGAGAATCGACCTTGCAATTGCCATGATTACCCTGAAGTATACCCAGTCCAATTCCGTATGCTATGTGAAAGACGGGCAGGCAATCGGTATCGGCGCGGGGCAGCAGTCGAGGATTCACTGTACCAGACTTGCCGGACAGAAGGCGGATAACTGGTGGCTGAGACAGAATCCGAAGGTGCTTAATCTTCCGTTCAAAGATGATATCCGAAGGGCGGACCGGGATAATGCCATCGACCTTTATATCGGCGAGGAATATATGGATGTGTTAAATGATGAGGCGTGGCCGAATACGTTCAAGGAGAAGCCGGAAGTATTTACCAGAGAAGAGAAACGGACATGGTTAGACCAGATGTCAGGAGTGGCGCTTGGCTCAGATGCTTTCTTCCCATTTGGCGATAATATCGAGCGGGCGCATAAGAGCGGTGTAAAATATATCGCGCAGCCGGGCGGTTCTGTGAGAGATGACAATGTCATTGAGACATGTAATAAATATGGAATGGTAATGGCATTTACCGGAATCCGGTTATTCCATCATTAAAATGGTTAGAGCATAATATTAACTTTTCGCAAGTCTTACAGGATGCTCTGAAATCTAAACTTCATCTTGGTTCATAATTCAGAAAGGATTTTTCATCATCCAGCAACAAATAAACCACCTGTTATTGATGCAGGTGGTTTTTTATACCTGTTTTTCTTTTTTTCATTTCAGCGGAATCGTTCCATAATTTTATACCAGCATACAAACCAGCTAACCAGCTACCCCTGTAAAAACAAACGTTGCAAATTAGGAAATTCAACAGATAGAATGTAACAGAATAACGATAAAAGGAGAGATTTTGAATCAAATTTAAAAAAATGAATGAAATCATTCATAATAGATGAAAAACGGTCAAAAAATAAGTAAAAATAGGATGATTTTCATTAAAAATCAGAATATGGTGGTTGAAAACCTGCAAAAATTTGACTAAAGTATAGTCAAAGATAAAGAAAACGAATGAATGAAGTGAGGAAATATGGCAGAAAAGCTTAACAAAAGAAGTCTTCGCCGGGAAGCGATTTATGATGAAATAGAAAAGAACCAGTATTGTTCCGTACACAGTCTGATGGAGCGGTTCAATGTCTCTGAATCCACGATAAAGAGGGACTTGGACTTGATGGAGGAGAAAGGCAAGGTAAAGAGGGTCCATGGAGGCGTGTACCTGTTAGAAACCCAGTCTGACCTGCCGTCTTATGGGCAGAGGGCGAAGGTAAGTCAGGCGGCCAAAGAAGTGATTGCGAAGAAGGCGGCGGAAATGATTTGTGACGGGGACGTAATCTTTCTGGATGCAGGCTCGACGATTAATTATATGCTGAGATATATCGCGGCGAAGGACATCATTGTATTTACAAATTCCGTATCGATTATACGGGATATTGTAGACGGTGATTATGCTTTTGAAGTGAATGTGATTTCGGGAAAACTCCTAAAGAATCATTCTGCAATTATGGGAATCCAGACAATCAATGAACTGGACGGACTGTATTTCGATAAGGTTTTCTTATCCAGCGCTTATATTGATTTTGATTATGGCGTTCTTGTTGACACTTATAACGAAAAAATGTATAAAAGCAAGCTGGTTAAATGCAGCGATACGGTTGTTCTGTGCTCGGATTCCAGCAAGATTAGAAACTGGAATAAGATGAAGTGTATTCCCTTTCCGGATATGGATTATTTTGTTACGGACAAGTATTTGTCTCTGGAGCTTTGCCAGAGGATAAAAAAACAAGGTCCGGAAGTGGTTAGAGTCGGATAAAGGAAACGAAGGAATTGAAAATCAGCGTAAATAATCACTTTACAAAAATGAATTTTGTAAGGGTGTTATTTTATTACCCAAAAACAGGGAGAAGGAGGTAGATTGTATTGAAAGCAGCAGTATTAAATCAGGCGGAGGATTTAAGGATTATGGAATTGCCCATACCGAAAGCAGGACCGGGCGAGATTATTATGAAGGTGATGAGCGCGACCACCTGCGGTACGGATGTAAAGACGTTCCGAAGAGGGCATCCGACGATTCCGTTTGGACAAAGCCAGGTGGCTTTTGGTCATGAAGGGAGCGGAGTCGTATTCGAGGCCGGAGAGGGAGTAACAGATTTTAAAGTGGGGGACAGAATAGCGGCGCATAATACCGCGCCCTGCCATTCCTGCTATTTCTGTCAGGTAGGCGATTACAGCATGTGCGATGATTTACAGCAGATGCGCGGAACCTGGGCGGAATATGTAAGGATACCGGCAGCGCTGGTGAGAGAAACCATTTTCCATATGCCGGACCAGATGACCCACAAAACGGCGTCGCTGCTGGAACCGTTGTCATGTGCAGTATACGGAGTAGATTTAAGCGATATCAAACTTGGAGATTTGGTTGTGGTAAATGGATGCGGTCCCATTGGCCTGATGATGCTCCACTGCGCAAAACTGAAAGGTGCGAAAATCATTGCCTGTGATTTTACGGATTTAAGACTGGAAACGGCGAAAAAGCTGGGAGCAGATATAATTGTTGATTTGAAATCAGTAAAAGATCAGGTAGAGGCGGTGAGAGAACTGACACCGTTTGGAAGAGGCGTTGATGTTGCGATTGAAGCCACCGGTGTTCCGGAAGTATGGGAAAAGAATATTCAGATGGCAAGAAAGGGCGGCATGGTAATGGAATTTGGCGGATGCAAACCAGGGACAACCATTACGGTAGATACGAAGATGCTCCACTATTCACAGCTTACCATAAAGGGAGTATATCATACGACGCCGAGACATGTGGGAATCGCATTTGAATTATTAAAAAGAGGAGAGTTCCCGGAGGAACTGATGGTTAATGAGACATTTGACCTTGACCATGCTCTGGACGCACTGTTATCCCATGCAAAGGGAGAATCAATCAAAAATGAAATAAAAATAGGATAGAATAGGAAGGATGAAAAGATGAAGTATCAGAAAATCAGAGAAATCGTAGTAGAGGCGGCAAAAAAATCAAATGCACTTGGTCTGATACATGGGACCAGCGGCAATATTTCCATGAGGGATGAAAAAGACGGAGTTGTGGCAATTACCCCCAGCGGAATTGAATACGAGACGATGACGGCAGAGGATATTACGCTGGTAGATTTAGACGGAAATGTAATAGAAGGGAAATATAAACCTTCCTCGGAAACGCCCATGCATACGGCGATTATGCGGTCAAGACCGGATGTGAGGGCCGTTGTACATACCCATTCTTTATTTGCGACGGTCATGTCTATGAAAGGTGGGAATCTTCCAAGAGCGACAGTGCCTTCAAATATGTATTATCCGATTCCTGTTACAGACTGCTTTGCGCTTCCAGGCTCCGAAGAGCTTGCGGAATCAGCGGTGAGAGCAATTGGAAAGGAAGGAGATGTTACGCTTCTTAAGAACCATGGCCTCATTGCCGCAGGGGCGGATATGGATGCGGCAATGACCTGCGCTGTATATACGGAGGAATGTGCTCAGGTGGCATATTACGCGATGGCGGCAGGGTTAGATGATTTTATTCCGGAAGAAGCAGCCCTTGCAATTCGGAGCGCGGCAAAAGGAGGCGGAGCAGTATAGCATGAAGGAATTTCAATATTATAATCCCACAAAGGTTGTGTTTGGAACAGGAGAATATAAGCAGCTTGGGAAAGAGGTCAGGGATTACGGTTCCTCTGCTTTGCTCATTGAGCAGGAGGGGCCATTGGAGGAAATGGGAGTATTTCGCCAGGCGATTGGCTATATGGAAAGCTGCGGAATAAAGGTGTTTGAGTTAAAAGGAATTACAAGTAATCCAAAGCTTTCTAAGATTGAAGAAGGGATTCTGGCTGTGAAGGAAAACCAGATTGAAGTGATTGTAGCCGTTGGAGGAGGAAGTTCGATTGATACGGCAAAGGCGATTTCCTTTGGAGCGCCGGTAAATGCCGATGTCTGGGACTTCTTTTCCAGAAAGAGACAAATAGAAAAAGCGCTTCCGGTTGTGGCCGTATCAACAATTTCTGCAACCGGGGCAGAGACAAGCTGTCATTGTGTTGTGACAAATGACCGGAGCAGCGATTGTACCAAGTGGCAGAAATGGGCGGTTCATGACGCCTTCGCATTTCCGAAAACAGCAATTATTGATCCAGAGCTTTTGGTGACAGTTCCGAAAGGATTAACAGCGGCAGGGATGGCGGATACAATCTCGCACGTAATAGAAGGATACTTCGACGGAGTTCCGGATAATCCTGTCTCAGACCGTATTGGAGAAGGGATTGTTATGACTGTATTGGAAAATGACGGCGTGCTGGAGGATTTGGGGAATACTTCAAAACGAGGCGCGCTAAGCTGGGCGGCAACCCTTGCAATGAGCGGACTTCAGGACTGTGGAAGATCCAACGCGGGATTTCCGGCGCACTGGATTCAGCATGCAGTGGGCGCAATGACAGACTCTTCTCATGGAGAGGGGCTTGCAGTAATCAATCCGGCATGGCTTGAATTTGAAAATCAGAAGAATCCGAAGAAATTTGTGCAGTTTACAGAGAGGGTGTTCGGTATCGAAAGAGAACAGGAAATGAGCGATGCCGAGTATGGAAAACTGGGAATCAAGGCGCTGAAAGATAAATTTAAATCATGGGGGCTTCCGGGAACGCTTCGGGAATTAGGAGTGAAAGAAGAGATGCTGGAGGAAATAGCAGAACAGGTACTAAATGCGCCGGAGTCCTATGTGTTTGAGAAAGAGCATATTCTGGAAGTGCTTAGAAACTGCTATTAATCGGCGCGATTGGATTACTTAGTATAAAATGAACTAATTTAGAAAACACTAGAGCGTGTCTGAAAATTGCTTTCTGCAAGATAGCGTCCCAATTTGCATCAGATTTTATGCTGGATTTGGGGGTGTAGCGGGCTGCATTGACCAATTTCATGCAGGCTGTACAACACGCGCTGAATAAAGAAAGGAGAAGGAATTGATTGAGCTGGATAATATTTACCTGGATATAGAAGCGTCAGATTATAAAGAAGTTTTGCAGATTATGGGCGGTATATTGCTGGAAAAAGGGTATGTAAAGGATTCCTATACGGATGCACTGCTGGAAAGGGAAGAGCTAAGCCCTACAGGACTTCCGGTTGAGCCGGTGTCTATTGCAATCCCGCATACAGACCCCTGTCATGTAATCCATCCCTGCGTCATTGTTTTGAAACTGAAACAGCCGGTCAGATTTAAGGAAATGGCAAATCCGGAACATATGGTAGATGCAGCCTGGGTTTTTGGACTGGTATTTCGTGATGGAAACAAGCAGCTTCCCTTGCTGGCCAGTGTGATTGAGCTGGCTCAGGATAAGACTGCAATGAACGGTTTGATGGGCGCAAAGGATAAAGAAGAAGTTTATGCGGTAGTGAAACGATATATTTCGTAGAGAGGAGAGAGATATGTATAAGATATTATCAATTTGCGGAAGCGGAGTAGCAACATCAACGCTGGTAGCAAGCCGCTTAAGAGACGGACTTGAGGACCAGGGTATTACGGATTTGTCTATTACAGAGGCGAATGTTACAGAGGCAGCCGGTCTGATTGCGAATAATCCGCCGGATGTGATTATTGCTACAACGTCCTTAGAAAGTGTTGATTTGAAGGGGATTAAGGCATTTGGAGCGATGTCCATTCTATTGAATCAGAATGCAGGAGCGTTATATAAGGAAATAGCTGATTATCTAAAGACAAAGTGATTCGTTTCAGGAAGGAGTAAAAGGATGCTGCAATTTATTAATACAATTTTGGGGCTCGGAGCCTCTGTTATGATGCCGATTATAATTTTTATCATCGGTCTGGTTGTTGGTATGAAGCCGATTAAGGCGCTGCGGGCCGGTTTTACAGTTGGAGTGGGATTTATCGGTATCAATCTGATTACCGGACAGATGGGAAGTTTCATGTCGCCGATTATTGAGGGGCTTCAGGAAAAGTGGCATATGTCGCTTGATACATATGATATGGGCTGGCCGGTATCCAGCGGGATTGCCTTTTCCAACGGCGGGTTTGTGGTTGCGATGTTTGCAGTTCTGATCGTGGTCAATATTGTACTGCTTATCTTGAAGCAGACCGACACGCTGAATGTGGATATTTGGAATTACTGGCATTTTATTATGGGCGGCTCTCTGGCCTATGCGATGACGGGAAGTATGGTCATCGGCTGTATCGTGGGCGGGCTCTATGGGGGAGTAGTGCTTTTGCTGGCGGATAAGCATGCGGAAAAAATTGCGGAGTTCCTGGGGTATCCCGGGGTTACCATTACGACACAGAGCTTTCCGGTGATGATGTATATCTGTATGGGGCTGGACTGGGTGATTGATCAGATTCCGGGATTGAAGAAGGTTAAATTCAGCCTTACCTCGATGAATCCAAAGATTTCTTTTTTAGGCGAGCCCTTATTTCTGGGATTTATTCTGGGATTCGTATTATCCTTATTTGCAGGTACCGGATGGGAGGCGGCTCTTACGGCGGGCATCGGAATGGCGGCGGTTATGTTTATCCTGCCGAGGATGGTCAAGATATTAATGGAGGGCCTAAGCCCGCTGTCCAATGCCGCGCAGGATTTTATGAGCAGGAAGTTCCCGGGAAGAAAGATGAATATCGGAATGGACTTAGCGGTCCTTCTGGGAGATAAGGAAGTAATTACGATGGCTATGATTATGGTTCCGATTACGCTGGTGCTTGCGATTATCCTTCCGTACAATAAGCTGCTGCCCTTTACGGACTTACCGGCTATGACTTATTTTATGGTGGCGCCTGTTATGGCTGGAAAACGAAATTCCTTCCGTTCACTTCTGATTGGCGTGATTGTGATATGCGGCATGCTGTTTATTGCGACTGACCTTGCGCCGCTTTTTACGCAGGTAGGGACAAGCAGTGGGCTGATTGACGCGGGAAGCGGTTCGGTATCCGCGTTGTCCGGAGGCGGGGAGGTACTGGCATGGATTGTGATAAAAATTTTGTCTGTATTTGGTCTGGCGTAAAATCCAGATTCTCTGGCGGCCGGAGCTTGCGCATATACAAGAAGTATTCGGAATGCCGAAATATGCTGGGAAAAGCAAAGAATTTGTGAGGGGACTTAAAGGCGTTAATTACTTCAGGATTCATACACAATTGCATGGATCCTGAAGAGATTACGCTGCCAGGTCATGGACGATGGATTGCCATTATTCCATTTTTAAGCTACACGATTCTTTCTAAAATAATTTGCTGCTGCTTCTTCAATAGCCTCCTGCATAATATCTACCAGACGGTCTACATCCTTTCTGGATGCAATCAGCGGCGGAATCATTCGGTTAATATCTGTGCCGATTGCAGTAATCAGCGCATGGCGTTTCATGCAGCCCCATTTCACATCCATGGCAATCGGAAGTTCGTATTCGCATCCCACCAGAAGTCCCTTTCCTCTTGCTTCTCTTACATGGGGGAGTTTTGATAGTTTCCGGATTAGATAGTTTCCTACCTGCTCGGCATTTTCGCTTAAATGACGATCCAGTATCTCGCTGATGGAGGCCAGCGCGGCAGCGCATGCCACCGGATGTCCGCCGTAAGTGGAACCATGCGTACCGGAGCTGAATGCCTTTGCAACCTTTTCGGATGCGCAGCAGGCGGCTATCGGCATTCCTCCGCCCATTGCTTTGGCCATGGATACCGCATCCGGTTTGACGCCGTATCCCATAAATGCCATAGGGGAACCGGTCCGTCCCCATCCGGTCTGCACTTCGTCAAGGAGAAGCAGCATATCGTGGTCGTCGCAGAGTTTGCGAAGGCCGGACATAAATTCTTTTGTTGCCGGATGGACGCCGCCCTCGCCCTGTACCGGTTCAATCATAATTGCAATGGTATTGGGCGTTACCTTGGAAGCAAAGTCGTCCAGATTGTTATATTCCGCATAAGTAAATCCGGGAAGCATAGGTCCGAAATCTTCTTGTATGGCGGTACCAGGCTGTCCGGTCGCGGCAACCGCGCCCATTGTTCTTCCGTGAAAGCCTTCTTTGGCGGTTATAATCTCGTACCTGTCAGGGCCGTAATTTTCAATGCCGTATTTTCGCGCCATTTTAATCATACATTCGTTGGCTTCTGTTCCCGAATTTTGGTAAAATATCTTATCCATCCCGATTGTATCGCAGATTTTCTTAGCCAGAAGCGCCTGGGGGACGGTGTAGGGGTAATTAAAGGTATGCATAATATCGTCCACCTGTTCTTTCACAGCCGCAACCACTTTGGGATTTCTGTTTCCGGGACTGTTTACGGCCACGCCGCCGTAAAAGTCGAGGTAGGCTTCTCCCTTTTCGTTATAAAGGTACATTCCTTCTGCCCGCTCTGCAATAAAATCATATCTGGGATAGGTTTCTATCATATACTTATTTACCATATCCTTTAATTCCTGTGCTGTAAGTCCCGTATCCTGTAATTTCATAATACATTCATCCCTTTCTTTTGTAATCAAACCTTATTGAAAAACCAGCGCTCTTTCCATTCATATTTTCAGACTGTGGCAGGTACTGCGAATATAGCAGATGCCTCACTTGTCTGGAAAAGAAAATAGCGCCACGCAGATTCGCGCGGCGCCATTGCCCTTAACAAATGCAAGTATATACCCATCCTCTTTCGTTCGTCAATACTTTTTTGCCAAACTCCTGAACTTTTAAGGAACATTTTGTTGATAATGAATTTCGTAATTGATATTATTAAAATAGAACACAGTATTTGAATTATAAGGTGTTGGTTCAGATATTGCTTGAAACGGAGGGGAAATCATGAACCGTAAGCCAGTACAGTTGAATATAGAAGAATATCCCGAGGCGGTGGCAGACTACATGAAGGATTCTGTACTTTATGACAGCAGTTGTTCGCCTCAGGCTAAAGTGATTTTTATCAATAAGGACAAGGGATACTTTCTGAAAGAAGCTGCTGAAGGGACGTTAAAAACAGAAGCATTGATGACCAGATATATGCATTCTGTGAAATTGTCTGAGGAAGTGTTATATTATGGCTCCTTACATGGCAAAGATTACCTGTTAAGCAGAAAAATTCAGGGAGAGGATTGTACATATCCGGATTATTTGTCAGAACCGGAGAAGCTTTGTGATACCATAGCTTTGTTACTTCGGGAATTACATGAAATGGACGGGAAAGACTGCCCGGTGCAGGATAGAATCAGGACATATACGGAAACGGTAAAATGTGGATTTGATAAGAGCAGTTATGAGCCGGATTTGTTTAAAGGGATTTGGCAATTCGATTCTTTTTCCGATGCAAAACGTGCGGCAGAAGAGGGGCTGCCGCTGCTGAAACGGGAAGTTCTTCTTCATGGCGATTACTGTCTGCCCAATATCATTCTGGATAATTGGAAATTCTCGGGTTACGTTGATCTTGGGACTGGCGGGATTGGAGACCGGCATATTGATATCGTATGGGGTATCTGGACGCTGAATTATAATCTTGGAACGGTCAGGTACACAGACCGTTTTATTGACGCCTATGGGAGAGATATTATTGAAGCTGAAAAGCTGCGAATGATTGCGGCAATGGAGATGATTGGCGGGGATTAGAGGAAAATCATAGGATGGATATGAGGAGTTTAATGCAGCAGTATTTTGGATAGATATTGTATATACTTCTTTTAAAAAGGAGTATACGAGTTGAGATTCACCCAGGTCCGATGCGTCCGTATTATATAAAGCGGCAGGGGCTTGCGGACGGCACCTATGTCCGGGTTGCAGGCACTTCGAGACATGCTGAGGGGTATATGCTGAAGGAATTGATTTTGGAGGGGCAGAATCGGTATTTTGATAATGAACCCTGTTGGAATCTGAAAGTTACAGAGGAAGATATAGAAAAGTTATGCAGTGAAATGAAAGAAGCTGCATTGAAAAATACCTGGAACGACAGTGAAAAGGCCGCAATCCGCAATGTGACAAAAAATGTACTCCTGACATGGGGCGTCTTGAAGGAGGAAAATGGAGAAATTGTTCCTACGAATGCTTATGCATTGCTGACAGGACAGATGCGGAACTTGAAAAAATAAATCTGGGAATGCAAATCAAAGGGATTTTCAGGCAGGATGTATACGAGCTTCCAGTTGATAGCGTACGTGAATTAATTGCAAACGCAGTTGCTCATCGCAGTTATTTAGAACCGGGAAATATTCAGGTGGCAATTTTTGACGACCGATTAGAAGTGACTTCGCCAGGAATGCTTTTGAATACGGTATCCCTGAAAAAAATAGTGGAAGGGTATTCAAAGCTGCGTAATCCGGCGATAGCCAGTGCATTTGCATATATGAAGATCATTGAAAAATGGGGCACAGGTATTCCGAAGGTACTTCGTGAATGTAGGGAATATGGTTTGCCTGAACCGGAACTGATTGATTTTGACGGGGATTTTCGGGTTAATATGTTTCGGAAAACGGCTGTATTGGATGTCCGGGATACTACCCAAACTATCCATAATGGTCATTGGGAAGTTTTAGCTGACTTTGAGCGTTAAAGACAAGCAAAGATTTGAAAGGAAGTGTAGACATGAAAAAAGCACAAATTATTAGCATATGTATTTTGATTATCACCTTAATTATAATGGTAGTAAATAAGATTGTTATACCCTTATCGGATTGGGTTATAAGAATGGACGGTATTATCATGATGGCTGCTCTCTTTGTTGCTTCTTTCAGCACTGTAAAATGTATCAAGGAGAAAATATAAATTCCAAGTTGAGAAGCATATAGAACTGTGTAACCAATTAAAGATAATTATTTATGAAAAGGAAATGGAACTATGAATAAAGATACGTTTTCATTCGTTGTATATATGTTCCACGCATGTGCAAATCACTGGAAACAAAAGCCGTCCGAAGTATATAAAAACATGAAAAGCACCGATTGCATTATGGGCTTTTTGGTACCTCATTATGAAATTCTTCATACGCAAAGCAAAAAGTATATTATTGAAGACATTGAGGAATATCTGAATGTCAGGGGGATAACCGTATGATCGTTTACCATGGTTCAAATATTATTGTGAATCTACCGGATATAGAACATTCCTTTCGGCCATTGGATTTTGGAAAGGGGTTTTATGTGACGACGGTGAGGGAACAGGCCTTAAAAGAAATGAAAGTGTATCGTGATTATGCTCAGATTGCTTTGATAAGCCAGAGAGCTATAAATCAATTATTATATTACGAATCATTTTATGAGGTAATGAAGATACGAATGAAGAGACGTTGGAACGTGTATATCAGGAAAATCTTGAAGAACGAATCATAGGGTATTTAGCGAAGATATGTAATTTTTCTTATGAAAAAGCAATGGATGTATACTATAGCAGCAAACTATCTGATAAAATTTATCTTGGAAAGAATGGAATACAGTATTTGGACTATAAGTTATTGGTTCAGATTTTGCTCGAAACGGAGAAAGAGTTGCTGGATTGAGTGTTGAAGACATACGATATGATGATAACATGGCGGAGTGGAAGACCCGCAAGCGTTATATCATAGCCATATAATATTCCAAACAAGAGAAGAATCTGATTTGAAAGAATTTTTCTGTGGATTTTTCTCTAAAATCGTTTATAAGAAAGTCTGGAAAAGTACGTTTCAGAAGGAAAGTGGTGTGTAAGTATGTTGTATGACAGAGATATCCGCGAGCCGTTATTTGATTATTTGGAGGAGCGGTATGGAAAGGTGCGGATGATAGAAGAAAAACAGATTGGAAAATCAAGGGCGGATATCGTGATGGTTCTTCCTGGCCGGCTTGCGGGAATTGAAATCAAAAGCGATGCGGACAGCTATGCGAGGCTGGACGGTCAGGTAAAGGATTATGACAGGTATTTTGACCGGAATTATGTGGCAGTAGGTTCTACCCATGCAGTTCATGTCAGGGAGCGTATTCCGGAATACTGGGGAATCATATCTGTGGAATGGTTGGATAATCAGGTGGATTTTTATATGGTAAGGGAAGCGGAGGACAACCCCAGGATGGATATAAGGCGCAAGATTCAGATGCTATGGAGGCCAGAGCTTGCGCATATACAGGAAATGTATGGAATGCCGAAATATGCGGGGAAGAGCAAGGAGTTTGTAAGGAATAAAATTGTGGAGAAGGTCCCTGAGATTTTTTTGCAGAAGCAAATCAGCGAAGAATTATTTGAACGGGATTACACCATAAGATGATGATTCTTTTTCTTTGCTATCCTGCCGGGACATGGTATAATGGAAACCGTAAGCGAGTAAACTGGGGGACAGACAGGATTTGGCGGCGCGTAAAAAGTCCTGCCTGAATCATACGCCAGTTTAGTAAACGAAAGAAAAGAGAAATTTACATATGAGGAAAAAAGAACGAGCGTTAGAGATTATTCAGCGGCTGAAAAAGGAATACCCGGATGCGGGATGTACATTGGACTATGACCATGCGTGGAAGCTTCTGGTCAGCGTCCGTCTGGCGGCCCAGTGTACGGACGCCAGAGTGAATGTTGTGGTTGAAGATTTGTATGCGAAGTACCCGGATGTGAATGCCCTTGCAGAAGCTTCGCCGGAGGAGATTGAAGCAATCGTGAAGCCCTGCGGGCTGGGAAAGAGCAAGGCAAGGGATATCAGTGCTTGCATGAGAATCTTAAGGGATGAATATGGCGGTAAGGTGCCGGATGATTTTGATAAACTGTTGAAGCTTCCGGGAGTAGGAAGGAAGAGCGCGAATCTGATTATGGGGGATGTATTTGGTAAGCCTGCCATTGTTACGGATACCCATTGTATCCGTCTGACCAACCGTATGGGTTTGGTGGACGGTGTGAAGGAGCCGAAAAAGGTGGAGATGGCGTTGTGGAAGATTATCCCTCCGGAAGAGGGGAGCGATTTCTGCCACCGCCTGGTATATCATGGGCGGGAAGTCTGTACAGCCAGAACAAAGCCCTTCTGTGACAAATGCTGTCTTGCGGACGTATGTAAGAAAGTCGGCGTGGAATCATAGCCGGAGCTGCAAGAATTATGCCGCGGCGCAGTAAGCTGGCTGGTATGGCGTTGCATAATTATCAGTGAATCATGTGCTTGCTGATGGAATAATGTGGAAGGTCAGACTGCCCGCGCGCATATTGCGATAGGAACAGGCTGGGATAAGGCGGGTTATAACGTGTTTGGCGATAGGGACGGAGGAGACATAAGATGGCGGACATTGTAGGAATGCTGGACGAGCTTCAGCAGAAGACAAGAAAGAAACCGGAATGGAAAGAGGCGTTTTTTCGGTCCAGGGAGGCAGAGGATCCTCTGTCGGATTTCTGCAGGCTGTGCAGGGAATTTGGCTATGATATTTATGAGATGGATATGATTAACGCAGGAGAGGATTTCTATTCGTCCATGCGCAGGAGCACA
>CAOKJI010000008.1 GCA_948468495.1 uncultured Dorea sp.
CAAAAAAAGCTTGACACAGAAGACAAAATGTGCGGCCGCCCTTATTACTGAATCATTTATAAGGTAATAAAGGCGGCCCCTTAGATTAGATATCAAATTTTTCTAATTTAAGGAGGTACACACTATGTTTCATCACCAACTGAAAGCCGCATTCAATTCTGCCATTGAAAAAGTTTCTTCGCACATTTCTTCTTACGTCAAGAACCCTAGATCGTGTTTGAAAATTGCTTTCTGCAAGATGCCGTCCCAATTTGCATCAGATTTTATGCTGAATTTGGGAGGTGTAGTGGGCTACATTAACCAAATTCAGCGTAAAATCTGGGGTGAAGTAGGGCGGCAGGTTGTAGGAATGAATTTTCAAACACGCTCTAGCAAAGATTTCTCCCGCACACGAAAAATCCCTGCCTCTATCCTCTTGTCATACCTTGTTTCTCAAGGCTCTTCCAGCACCTGCTGTGAAATGCTTGATTTCTTCGATTTCTCTACAGATATGCCTTCGGCTTCTGCACTCAACCAGCAGAAAGCTAAGCTGAAACCGGAAGCGCTGAAAGCACTT
Source organism: uncultured Dorea sp. (assembly GCA_948468495.1). The sequence continues at coordinate 557 of CAOKJI010000008.1, forward strand.
TTTAAAGAATTTCATCGTTCTGCCTCTTCCATTTCATCCACTGACTCGAAGCAAAAGTACCGCTATATTGCTACCGACGGCTCTAACGTTTCTTTTTTCTGTCGCCCTGCGCAAGATACACAAGCTTATTTTGTTTCTGAAGACCATTCTGCAAAAGGGTTCTTCAGCATTCATATCAATGCTTTTTATAATCTGGATACGAATACTTATTCGGATATTCTCCTGCAGCCAGTACACTATAAAGACGAATTCGCTGCGTTTTGTCGATGGGACAACTTCGTTTGATTTCATTAGATATGGCACTACGGATACTTACCAGCTATCCTTTCGGGTTGTACGCTTTCCGCTTTCGGAGGATTCTTTTGAGTGTGTTGTCACGAATCTTCCGTCGGATGACTTCCCGGCTGAAAAGAACAAACAGCTCTATAACAGACGGTGGGCGATTGAACCTTCTTTTCGGAAACTGAAATACACAATTGGGCTTTCCAATTTTCATTCCAGAAGACCGGAGTCTGTTAAACTTGAGATATGGGCGAAACTCATTGCCTATAATGCGACAGAACTGCTTGTCAATCATGCAGTAGTAGAAAAACATGACACCAAATATCTTTATGAAGTCAACTTTACAAAAGCTGCCCATATATGCAGAATCTATCTCCGTCTAACCAAAGAGATCAATTCCATTGATGTGATGCCTCTGCTTTTGAAAGAGTTGATTCCGGTTCGGGAAGAGCGTCAGTTTGAGCGTCTGCAAACAGCACATTTCCGAAAGCCAAACTATCTCTATTATCGAGCCGCTTAAGCGGCTATATCACTAAATCAGATATTTTTTTGAAAGCAGGTGTGAATCTGCTCTGTTTGTCATGCGCATTTATATTTCAGTCTGTTTCCTCCAGGACAAAACGGATGGTTTAAGGTCGTGTGCTTCAGAGTTTTCTTTGTTAGTGTTACTTACAATCAACATCGTTTTTATATTGTCCGCTAAACTAATTACCATTGACTCCTCATCCCTAACGTTCTTTAACATATCGTCCACTTTTTATTCTTTCATCTTTCGGTTTTTCTGCATTCTCTGGTATTGACCAATATGCTCCCATTTTAAAAGCTCCTTCTATTCGTCCTTCTATACATAATGTTCTTATCCTTCGTTGTGAAATTCCCCATTTTTCTGACATCTGGCTAATGGAAAAATATCTCATTTTGTTCTCCTGTCTTATAGTAAGATTGATTTAATTTACCATTCTTATTATAGTCCCAAGTCGGAACAAAATCAATTTTTTTTAGAACTTTATTTTTATATACATAATTCTCTCGTGATTTTCAGAAAAAAATTACCTATACACTGAGGCAGGTCACCTGCTCCTGTGGCAATCACAATTAATTATGGATTGGTTAATGATTTTCTTTTAGAATGGAATAAGAAAAAACAAGAACTTGCCAATGGAGATATTACTCCGGCAGAATACTTTGAATGGAAAATAACTTGGCCGCACGCCTAAAAAAATTTCCATATAATGACGCTCCGCTTATTACTAAAATAGTACCAATAGACATAAAGAAAGCCCGTAAAGCTTGATTTTTCAATACTTTACGAGCTTTTGAAAATTACTCCCACTCAATCGTCCCACACGGCTTCGGAGTCAAATCATAGAGCACCCTGTTCACGCCTTTCACTTCATGGGTAATCCGCTCCGTAATATGCTCCAACAATTCAAACGGCACATTCTCTACCGTCGCCGTCATTGCATCCACCGTATTTACCGCACGAAGAATCACTGGATACGCGAAGGTTCTTGCGCCTTCTGACACCCCCACCGACCTAAAATCCGGCACAGCGGTAAAATACTGCCACACTTTGCCTTCCAGTCCGTTCTTTGCAAATTCCTCCCGCAGTATCGCGTCAGATTCCCGGACAATTTCCAGACGTTCTCTGGTAATTGCGCCAAGGCAGCGCACTCCCAGCCCCGGTCCCGGAAATGGCTGACGGTAAACCATGCCGTCAGGCAGTCCCAGGGCCTTTCCTACTACTCGAACCTCGTCTTTATACAGGAACTTCAGCGGTTCCACAAGTTCAAATTGCAAATCCTCCGGCAAACCGCCTACATTATGATGCGCCTTAACCCCGTCGCTTTCGATAATATCCGGATAAATCGTCCCCTGAGCAAGAAATTCAATTCCTTCCTGCCCTCTTGCTTCTTCCTCAAACACCCGGATAAATTCTGCTCCAATAATCTTGCGTTTCTTCTCCGGCTCTGCCACGTCCTTCAGCTTATCCAGAAAACGGTCCACTGCATCCACATAGATTAGATTCGCATCCATCTGATTGCGGAATACTTCTACCACCTGTTCCGGCTCGCCTTTACGCAAAAGTCCATGATTCACATGTACACAGACCAGCTGCTTTCCCACTGCTTTAATCAGAAGCGCCGCGACAACAGAAGAATCCACTCCGCCTGAAAGCGCCAGCAGCACTTTTTTATCTCCAACCTGCGACTGAATCTCCTTTACCTGTTCCGCAATAAAAGCATCTGCCAGCTCCGTCGTCGTAATCCGCTCCATACTGTCCGGTCTCTTATTATTATCCATGTTATACCTCCATCGAATTTTATTGATTCCATCTTATCAAATTCGATGTTTTCCGTCAATCACAGGTTGAATCCCTCTTATCTATTACCGTTCACATGACTGTTCCGAGAGCGTTTGATAAACAGCGGATTGAATCAGGATATACCCTTTCAGTCCGCGTCTTCCATGCAACATGTAAACTGCAGCTCTATTTCTTCATCCTGGGCTCAAATATCAGAGAAGCCAAATATCCGAAAATCAACGCCGCGGAAATACCTACCGCGCTGGCCTTGAATCCTCCCATAAAGATTCCGATAAATCCTTCGTCCTGCACCGCTTCCTTTACGCCTTTAAACAATGTATTTCCAAATCCCAGGAGCGGTACGCTGGCTCCGGCCCCTGCAAAATCCTGAAACGGCTGATAGATTCCCAGGAATCCAAGCACCGCCCCGCTGCACACTAATAATACCATAATTCTGCCCGGCATTAGTTTCGTCCGGTCTAATAGAATCTGCGCCAGCGCACAGATTAATCCTCCAACCCAGAATGCATTGATATAATCCATAATATTCACAGTGATTCCTCCTTTTAACAATGCTCCAGCACAATGCCATGTGCAATTCCCGGAACACTCTCTCCTTCGTTGAAGCTGACTGTAGACATGAGCGCGCCCGTTGGTACGAATAATACTTTCTTCCACTCGCCTTTCTCAATCTTCGGCAGGATATAGGCAGCCAGAGTCGTGGCCGCGCATCCGCACCCGCTTCCTCCCGCATGGGTATCCTGAGTCTGCTGGTCAAAAATAGTCATGCCGCAGTCCATGTGGTTCTTCATAATATCCAGCCCCTTTTTCCGCATCAAGTCAAAGAGGATACTCTGTCCCACATACCCCAAATCTCCGGTGACAATCCGGCTGTATTCATCCGACTGCCTCTCAAAATCTGACAGATTAACCGCTATGGTATCCGCCGCCGCAGGCGCCATACAAGCGCCCATATTCTGGGAATCCTTTAATCCGTAATCCACGATTTTCCCAACGGTGATTCCCGTAATTCTCACATGGCTCTTTTTATTTCCCACCACAAAAGCGCCGCTTCCGGTAACGGTCCACTGAGCGGACAGCGGTCTTTGATTAGCATAACTAAGCGGAAAACGAAATTCCTTCTCCGCCGTTCCGAAATGGCTGGAAGTCACCGCCAGCATATGTTCTCCATATCCAGCCGCCACACACATAGAGGCCAGCGCCAGCGCTTCTCCTGAAGTAGAACAGGCCCCAAATAAACCGAATAACGGGATTTGAAAACTCTCCAACCCCATAGAGGTTGCAATTCCCTGTCTCAGCAAATCACCGCCAAACAAATACCTGACCTTATCCGGCGTAAGTTTCGCCTTTCCCAAAGCCAGCGTACAGGCTTCCTTCTGCATGGTTCCTTCCGCAGCCTCCCAGGTCTCCTCCCCAAAGAGGTTCTCCGAATCTGTCATATCAAAGTATTTCCCCAGAGGCCCTTCGCTCTCCTTCTTTCCCACCACAGTCGCGCTGCTCATAATATAAGGAGACTCAGAAAAAGCAATACTCTGAACTCCCTTCGTTTTCTGAATCATATCATATCCACCTTCCATACTGTTCATACACTTTGATTTCAGTTCATTGTTACTGTTCACAGCAACATGCCAGAATGCATAATTGAACTATCAATGTTTATCTATCAGATTCTTATCCTATCCCTAGTATGGAAGATTTTCAAAAAATTATACCTTAACGAACTACCTGTGTTCAATGAAATATTCTAATTTCCGCCTTCTATCATTTCCAGATAATTCCCTTTATCAATATGCATCATGGAAATCTGATTCTGATGTCTTCGGAATCCATACACGCTGTCCACATTGCGAATCAGAGACTGCAGACGCTCATCCGGCACGCATACAATCAACTGCAGTTCCAGCTCCCTTGCATAGCGCAGGCAGACCTCGCTCCGCTCCTTGTCCATCTTGGAAAATGCTTCGTCCAAAAGCACCAGCCGTATCTTAGAATCCCGATTGCTCTGCTGCATATACAGCATAGCGAATCCCGCCAGAAGCGCCACGTATTTCGGATTCTGCCCCTCGCCGCCGGAATCCCTTCCAGCCATCTCGTCTACCGCATTTTTCTTAATATTTCCCTGCTCGTCCTCCACTCTCTCATACATGCTGAAGGTCAGATAGTTGCGGTAGTCCGCGTATTTTTCCATTTCCTGTTTGTGAAGGGAACGTTTCTCCCCCTCTTCGTCCCGGGGCGGCATGAATTTCTCGGTAAGTTTCTGTATCTGCCGCTCATATTTCTGGTAAAATTCATCTTCACCCAGGCTTAACTGACCGTCAAACCCGTCGTTATAAAGCACCTTGCTGTCTAGTTCCGGCGCCATCAGCATCTCATAGAACTGACCGTTCTCATTCTCCGCCGGAAGAATATCAATCTGATAGGTGCTGTCCGAAAAACGGATTTTAGACAGCATCCGGTTAATTTCTCTCTTATGACGGTAAGCCGCCTTAATTTCCCCATGAATGGTCGCAATTACGTTCTCTCTCAGAGAATGATAGACCAGACGATACTGTTTCTCGAATTCTTCTTTGTATTTCGGCTCAAAATCCTGTAAGAGCTGAGCCAATACCTTATCATATACATCGTTGTCTCGTTCCACTCCGGTAAATCCATATGCCGGATATTCTCTGTTAAAATGATTTCTCGCAATCGTTCTTTGGTCTTCCGCCTGTTCTTCCTGCTCTCCAAGCCGCGCAAGCTTCTCATGCTGTTTTCTGCGGTAGGTATTCTCCGCCTGTGTTTCCAGATTTTCCTTCACTTCTGCAAGAAGCGTCTCATTTACCGCAAATCCTTCCTGCAGACCGGCAAGCCTCTCTTTATAATCCCCGAGCTCCTTCTCTACCGCCCGGTAATCACCTTCCCGCCCGATACGTTCTTTATTCACCTGATTTAGCTGTCTGTTAATCTCTGCAAGCGCCTGCTCAAGACTCTCAAGCCGTTCTTTTCGCTGCGCAGTAAAACTGCCGTCTTCCAGACCCCGAAGCTCTTCCTTGAGCTGCTCCCGCTTTTTCAGATAAATATTAAGCTCCTTAGAAGCTGAAGAAAGCCGCGCAAGCTGGGCAGGACTCTGATTCAGACGCTCGAATTTCTGCGCCTGATTTAAGGTTTCCTGTAACTGAACGTCCGCAATCTGCCGTTTCTGCAATTCATAAACCTCATCCTCCAGCTCTTTCAACTTCGCTTTGGAGACCCGGGTTCCAATGCAGGCATACCGGTTATAATCGTCCTCCCTCAAATGCCGGAAGATATAATTGCTGTAAGAATAACAGTCCGGCGTCACGCCGTCGCGCACCTGATGCAGCTCGTCCACTGTCTCACACTTGTAAATCCTCCCCAGATACTTTCTTAAGCACAAATCCACATAAGGTTCCGCCGCTCTCACCGCATCATATAATGTTCCCTCTTCTGCCTTCGGATTATCCCTCTTAATTGCAGCCGTATTAATCAAATCCACTTCTTCAAATTCTCTCCGCTTCATCCTGCGGAAAATCTTTGCTGCGTCCACCGCATACTGAGGCTCCACAATCAGACTGCGCTTGATGCGGCCCAGTCTTCCTTCAATGGCATTTTTCCATTTTTCATCTGTAATATCAAAGAGATCCGCAAATATTTCCACATGAACCGTCCGTCCATACTGGCTGCCAAGCTCGCTCTGAAGCTGCGCTCTGGCGCTTTTTAAATCCTTTCGGTAAGGCTTCCTGTCATTTTTTAAATCCTCCGCCATCTCTTTCTTATCATTCAGTTCTTTTGTCGTCTTACGGATACTCTCTTTTAACTCCGCAAGTTCTTCTCCAATAACTGCCAGCACATTTTCAATTCCGCGCTTCACTTTCGCAAAATCGGACTCCGACGCCTCTCCTTCCAGTATCCCGTCGATACACTGCAGGGTCGGATTGCTGACATATCCGCTGATATCTTCATCCTCTGCCCATGCCCGCAATCCATTCTGAATCTCCTTCCACTGTCTGGCATTGCCTTCAAGGAGACCGATGGTGGTCTGGAGTTCTTCCATTTCCTTCTTCTTTACACCATAGTCGCTTGCCTGAAGCTCGGCCTTGACCTCTATCAGTTCATCCGTCTTTTCTTTTCTGCCGGCTTCGAGGATATTGTATTTCTCATCCAGCTCAGAAATCTTCCCGCCGATGCCGTTCAAATCCTCTCTCTTCGCTTCCAGCCGTATCTTACAGCTCTCTATATCCAGAATCCTTAAGATGCGCTCTGCGCGAATCCTGTCCGCCTTCACCTGAACAAGCTTCCGGTTCTCTTCCCCTATCTCCTTAAGAATCTCAATCCGGCGCTCTAAGTCGTCCACCCGCTCCTTGATTTCACGATACGCCCCTAACTGTCTGCTGATAGCGGAGACTGTATCCTCTTTGCTCTTTGGAAACATGTAATCCCGGATAAACTGCCCCGTACCGTCCGCCATTCGAAGTGCAATTGCGCTCTTCTCCATGGTCACCAGCCGGCCCGGATCAATATAGCCGAATATCACATCATACAGCGTGTTTAAGTAAGCCTCTCTTGAGGGATAAATGCGGTTGACCTCCAGTCTTCCTCTGTTCTCTTCCGACCCGCTTCTTAATTCTATCAGCTTCTTTAACTGCGCCGTCGTATAAGGCGTCCCATTCTCCGTTATATATCCGTTCTCCGGAATCTTTCCCGAATGACTGAAGAAATGATATTTCCTCAATTCCCGGTCATGCTTTCCCACCTCAAAGACAGCTCCGATACAGGTTGTAAGACCGCTTCCGGTATCCTCAATCTCCAATACAATCTGGGCGCAGAAGTCCGCCTGTTCCCGGTTTGCGGTTCCGTCTTTCTGGGCTCCTCTAAGATAACTCAATACGCTTCTTTTGTTTTTCGCATCGTCTGCAGCCTTATTTAAAAATGCAGCCGACACACTGCCATAGAGAACCACCTGAATCGCATCCATCACTGTGGACTTCCCCGAGCCGCTTTTCCCGCTGAACAGATTCACATACTCGTGAAATTCTAAGATTTTGTGGCTGATTCCGCCCCAGTTATTCATCAGCATCCGACGGAATAATTTCTTCGATTGTTTCATCCTCTGCGGCCCCCTTCCCGTATTCGTCGATTAATTCATTCATATCCGCAGCGCTCACGTAGAGATTAATCGTGCTGTACAGATAGATTGGCGTATCATCCTCCACATCCCGCACAGAACCCGGAAGTTCAACCATCTGATGTCGGTTCATCAGGTACAGCGCTTCCCTCCATTCCGCGCTGGTGAGCTTCCAGTCCAGGAGATTCGTATTCTTGCCATATTCCCGGATTTCCTCAAGATTCGTCACCGTCGCATGGAGTCCCTCCCCAAGAATCTTATCCCGGTAAATCATTTTGACCAACAGAATAATAATCGTTGAAGTCAGACTGATTCTCTCCGTCTCGACGCCGTCGCCCTTCAGCCGGAAGATATGCTCCTGTGGGTCATGTTCCAGTTCGCACCCAAGCACCGACAGATAATCCTCAATAAATCCTTTGTGCCTGATGCAGAGCTCATAATCCGGATTATCCCGAGGCGTTAAAGTTACTGGGTCGTACCTCATCTGTAAAATGCAGGTCTGACGGAATAATCTGTTGATTGTCCTTTTCAAATTCTCTGCTTCGCTGACAGACAATTCTTCCATATATGTCATATACGCTGCCATCTGTTTACTCCTTAATCTTTAGTTCTGAAAAACGATATCCTTCCTGATTCTCAAACTCCTGTCCAATCGTAATCTCCCCTGCGCTGTCCGCAATTTCCACCGCATCCTGCCATACAAAGAACAACTTCTCCAAGTCCTCCATGGACTGAACCGTATCTTCTGTTACAGTAAATACGCCGTTCCTCTCATTCTTTCTGCGGAAAACTTCAATCTCCTGTCTGGTATAGAGAGGCTTCAGGATAAATCCATCCAAATCCTCCTGTTCTTCTCCCCGCATTACCGCCTGAGGCTGAAATTCTGATTTCTCCGTACCTTTGCGCCGATACAAACTCCGGTCAGTCACCGCCCGGTATCGCTCAGTAAGCTTCATCCGCAGGGATAACTTCTCTAGAATCTCCTCCCGTTTATCACTCTGACTCAGAAGATTCGCCAGAACTGCCGTCCGGTCCTCCTCCATGGCGCCTTCCATCAGAATATAGCGGATTCTTGCCGCCGCCCGGCTGGCAAATACGGTCTTCTGCTCGATTAGCCTGTTATATCTGCGCTCTATCGCGTCAAATTCCCTCTCAATCCGGCAGAGCAGGTTCGTCGCCTCCCCGCACAGCTCCACCTCTCTCTCTATACGGCGGCTCTTTATCCGATAACTGAGTTCCCATCTCTGCGCCGCCTGGGACTGCACTTCTGTCTCGGCTTCTTCCTTTTTCGTTCCTTCCGCCTCTGTTTCCTGTCCGCCTGCTCTCCGTAACTGTTCCGCGGCTTCTTCTTCCAGTTTACGCTTCTTTTCCAGAAACTCCCGTCTTCTGCTCTCATTCTCTTCAAGATTCTGCTCAATCAGCTCCTTTACAGCCTCCTTATACCGGTAGAAGCTGTCTGTGGTAGTGAGAATCGCATATTTCCTGCTGTCACTGTTATTGATTTCCTTCACCAGCACCTCCTGGATTCCTAGAAAACTCCTCTGTCTGGACAACTCGTCAAAATACCCCCGCATGCCCTCCTGCATATTGGCAAGCATCTGCAGCAGGGAACGCGAGGTCTGAAATGCGCTCTTTAAAATCTCATTATTCTTCTCTTTATCCGCGCTGTAAGTATACAGATGGCTGTAAACTGCCAGCACGCTCTCCCGCTCTCTGGTATTCTCCTCGCTGTGAAGGCGGACAAATAACTCCACAAACATCTGACTGTACTCTGGAAATGATACCACATAGCTGTCCAAAGTCTCGTCATAATCCCGTCTGAGCCACCCCCAGTCCTCCAAATGTTTCAGACAGACCGACTCCATATTCGCCCGGGTTAGAAGTTCGCCCTCTTCGTCAAACTGTTCTTTGCTCCAATCCATAGTCTGAGCCGCAATCCGCTCGTTCATAATACTGCGGCATTCCATCTCTGTCAGCCCAAGCAGAGAATAGGAACGTGCGGACTCCTCATAAATGCCAGCTAGAAACTGCTGGTAATAATCCATATATTTACTTGCAAACAATCTGTAAAACTCTCTCGGTATCCTGTCGGCTAAATTCATATCCCTTCCCCGCAGACCATAATATATTTATTTTACAAATGGCTTTCCGACATAAGGTATGTAAAAAAGCACCTTTCCTTCAATCATGCCATATGTAATCTCTTCTTCGTCTATCGACGCATTCGCCCGCCCCTTTGTGCGGAACGTATAGCAGCCGCTTTTTTTATAATTCTCAGTTACACTTACAATCTCATGGGTAATCCGCAGACCGTCCCGGTTCCTGTAAATAATAACGTCTCCCGGCTCAAGCTTTTCCATGGGGGCCTCATAAGAAATAATCAAACTCCCCTTCGGGATAGCGTCTCCCATACTCTCCGACCTCATACAAAACAAATGGATATGAAAAAAACTTAAGTTCGTAATAATCAGCGCTGCCACCAGCAAAACAATCACAAATCCAGCGGAGAAAATCTTCGGTTTTTTACGTTTTGAAGCAGGCTCTTCTATAAGAACCTGCTCCCGCACATTGTCATCTTCCTTCTGATTTACTTCTTTCTGCTCCCGCTTCCGTATAGCTTCCTGTTCCGCTTCTTCCTGACTGTCCTTTTCCTGGCGTCCCGCTTCTTTCCAATCATCCCCATGAAACAGTTCTTCCGGACTTGGAAACTGCTCTGCAAAATCGCCCCATTCTTTTCTATCCATAAATGATAACCTCTCCTATGCCACGCTGTGCCTGAGAATCACATGAAACTTTACTGCTTCCGCTTCATTCTTCTTTTCACACTCTCCCGAATATACTGCTCAAGCTTTGAACCCGGAATCCTGCTCTTATTCTTAAAAAATTCCTCATACAGCCATTGCTGCTTCTCCAGCTTATCCTCCAAACCCGCAATTACAGCATGGTTGTCCTGAATGAGCTGCTCCTTTTCCTCAAGCCCCGCTTCCAGTTCCTGTATCCGCTCATTCTGCTTCTCGAAGTCTTCCCCCAGTTTCTCTATGTCTTCCTGAAGACACATGACGGTTTCTCTTTCTTTGAGAAGCAGATTCTCCTGCTTTCTGATTACCTCTCCCCGGGAGCGGATGGTTTCCTTTTGAACTTCTATGACGCTCTCATTCGTCTTGATTTCATTCTTCTGCTGCTCAATCAGCTTCTCCTGCTCCTTACTGTGCTCCCAGAGCTTCTTATAGTAATTCTCAGCTTCTTCCAGCTTCTGTACCTGTTTCTGACTCTGCTCATTTGCCAGTCTCAATTCCTCCTGAAGATTCTGAATCCTTTCCTGAAGCTCTTCAATATAAGCATCCGCACTTTTCTTATTATATCCGCCAAATAAACTGCCGTTAATCTTTACGTCCATCTCGCCCATTAATGAATCATCCTTTCTTACGACTTGTCATTAATGTTACTATATATATCAATCATTTGTCAAATATTGTTGCTCTTTAGAGGCCTTCGGCAATGGGATACAAGACCAGACGAGTCTGCTTCGTCTGGTCTTGTCAGTAAAATTAATAAATCATGCAAATTTATAATTTCTTAATTCTATCTATGGCCGCCACCGTATTTTCATAAGAGCCAAAAGCAGTCAGCCTGAAATACCCTTCTCCGCTCGGCCCAAAGCCTGAACCTGGCGTTCCTACCACGTTAGCCTGCTCAAGAAGATAATCGAAAAATTCCCAGGAAGTCATTCCCTTCGGCGTCTCTAGCCAGATATAAGGCGCGTTAATCCCTCCGGATACACTGTAACCTGCCTCTTTCAGCCCCTCGCAAATCACCCTGGCATTCTTCATGTAATATGCCACCTGCTTTTTTAGCTGTGCCTTGCCTGCCTCAGAATAAACTGCCTCGCCTGCCTTCTGGACAATATAAGGCGCTCCGTTATACTTGGTCCCATGACGTCTCGCCCACAAAGAATGCAGCATAACGTCTCCCTGCTTTACATCTTTTGGAATGACCGTAGCACCCAGACGCACCCCGGTAAAACCTGCATTCTTAGAGAAGCTGCGAAGTTCAATCGCACAGGTCCTTGCCCCCTCGCACTCATAAATCGTATGCGGCACATCCGCTTCAGAAATATACGCCTCATAGGCCGCGTCATAAATAATGACCGCTCCTACCTTATTGGCATAATCCACCCACTCCTGAAGCTGACTTTTCGTAATGGCCGAACCGGTTGGATTATTCGGGAAACACAGATAAATGATATCCGGAGTCTCTTTTGGCAGCTCCGGCGCGAAATTCGTCTCCTTCGTACATGGCATATAGATGACGTCGCTCCAGGTCTCAGTTTCTTTGTCATAAATGCCGGTACGCCCCGCCATTACATTGGTATCCACATAAACGGGATAAACCGGGTCGCACACTGCAATCTTATTATCCTTCGCAAAGATCTCCTGAATATTGCCGGAATCTCCCTTCGCTCCGTCAGAAATGAATATCTCGTCCGCGCTGATATCGCACCCCTTAGCCTGATAATCATGCTTTGCCATCGCGCTTCGTAAAAATTCATATCCCAAATCCGGCGCATAACCATGAAAAGTCTCTGCATGCGCCATCTCATCCACAGCGCTGTGCAGCGCGTCAATAATCGCCGGCGCAAGGGGCTGCGTGACGTCTCCGATTCCCAGACGAATCACACTTTTGTCCGGGTTCGCCGCCGTAAATGCCGCTACCTTTTTCCCGATTGTTGAAAACAGATAACTCCCTGGTAATTTCAGATAATCCTCGTTAACTTTAAACATCCTATGTATTCTCCTATTCTATCATACTTTAATCTCTCCGTCATATACAGTGACCGCCGGACCGGTCATATATACCTTCCCGTCCTTTTCACTCCATAAGACGGTCAACTCTCCACCCTCTAATTTTACCGTAACCTGACGTTCTGTCAAGTCATTTAATACACTTGCCACAACAGACGCGCAGGCGCCGGTACCGCAGGCCAGCGTTTCGCCTGCTCCTCGCTCCCATACGCGCACCTTTATATGATTCCGGTCCGTCACCTCAGTAAATTCTACATTGACACGTTTCGGAAACCGTCCATGATACTCAAATTCCGGTCCCATCCGCCTGATATCAATCCCTTTTACACGATTCACATAGACTACTGCATGGGGATTTCCCATAGATACCCCAGTCATTCGGTATTCCGTCTGGTGAATCGTAATTTTCTCCTGAATTACCCTGCTGTTTTCCGAAATAATCGGTATTTTGTCCGCCTGGAGGATAGGATAGCCCATATCCACCGTTACCTGCTCCACCTGTCCTTCCGCCGTCTGAAGCCAGAGCTTCCGGACTCCCGCCAGTGTTTCAACCAGAAGTTCCTTCTTATCGGTCAGCTTATGTTCATATACGTACTTCGCCAGACACCGTATCCCGTTGCCGCACATCTCCGCCCGGGAGCCGTCCGCATTGTAAATCTCCATCTTAAAGTCTGCCTTCTCGGAAGGGCCAATCAGAATCAGCCCATCCGAACCGACGCCGAAATGCCGGTCGCTTATCCGCCTGGCAATTCGCTCTGGTTCTCTTACACATTCCGCCAGACAATTCACATACACGTAATCATTTCCCAGTCCATGCATCTTTGTAAAATACATATATTCACTTTTCCTTTACAGCGATAAATTCTATTTCTGCACTCCTTCTCTATTCCTTATCTTCCGCTTTTCCTATTTACTACCTCTCTCTGTATACTAGTACTCCGCCATAATACTGAGTACCATCCCGGCTGTCTCCACCAGATTTGTTCCGCTGTCCATACTGCATTTCTGCAGATATTTATGTGCTTCCTCCTCTGACATATGATTACGCGCCATCAGAAGTTCCTTCGCCTCCCAGATAATTTTCTGATGTTCCGGATTCTTCTCCTGCCTTATCTTCTTTCGTTTTCGTCTTCTCCTGTCCATGGTCTGCTGCATCATTTCCATGGTATTCATCAAATCATATACCTTAAGGGGCGTTGACAGACCTACAATCCCTTCCATGGTTTCCCCCTGCCATCTATCCGGCGATGCGATAAGGAGCATCTCAATTTCCGGGGGGAGAAATTCTCTGAGTCTGGTGTACAGCATATCCGGAAGCTTATATCCACATACCAGAATCCCCTCGTCTAACAGCTCCGTATACTGCAACGCCTGCGCGCCAGTGGTACATACGCCAATCACAGAAATCCCGCCTCTGACCAGAATATTCCGAATGTTCGCTGCATTTTCCTTTCTTGGAAATGCAACAATTACTCCTGCCACGCTTACACCCCCTTTTTCTGCGGTACTTTATATCGCGTATTCTTATGTTCCTTCCGATGTTCTCTTTATAACCTTTTTATCTGAATACCGGACAAAATGTTTATTTTAAGCTCACTGCGGCTTCACTGTTACCTTATTTCTGCCGGTTACATGATATGGAGGTACCTCTGAACCTCCCAGTCGGTTATCTGGGCGCGGTACTGGCGGTATTCCTCCCTTTTGGCTGCGATATATTTCTCAGACAAATCTTTGCCCAGCACATCCTGAA
>CAOKJI010000009.1 GCA_948468495.1 uncultured Dorea sp.
ATTTACGAGAATCGTTAAACTTGTCATAATCATCTTTTGTTATTACTATAGAATTTGCATCCAAAGCAGAACCATGTATTTTGTATATTTCGGATATATTGTAACTGTCTGCATTGAATAATTGTGCTTGATTTGTAAATACGGTGTAGTCATTAGGAAATATTTCATTTTCGAGAAATAAATCGTAGTTAGTAGTAATAACAGCTGAAATTTTAGCTTTTAACGATTTAAACTTTTCTATTTCTTTCTTCATTTCCGCAGAATGAGTCAGTCGCATTTTTTTAAAAAAAGAAGATAGGAACATTTTATAAGGTGAGATACCATGGCGAACCCAATTAGGATTCTTTTTATTGCCAATGTTAAGCGCGATTTTTCTATCAAAGAAAGCAGCATTAAATTCATTTTCTATTATAGTTGCTAAGCTGGCATTGATTTCAAAATCGGATAATCCTTTTCTGTTCATTGAGTCTATGTGTTTTTGGAATTGAAACATATCAGAATTGTATTTTTTAAATGACAATTCTAAAAGTTCATCCCAATTAGGGTAACGGTACAAATATCTTTTGGAAATACCAGAACCTATAAATAGTACAGGTAGCTTTTTGCTTTCAACCAGTTTTTCCAACACGTTCTTTTGCATAACATTTCGCCTCTCTTTCCTCATTTGTTCGGCCTTACATTGAGAAATCTACATAAACGCCGAAGCGGTTATATGCTATTTGAGTCTTAATCTGATCAATTCTTCTGAATACCCAGTCAGCCTAGATAATTGTTCAGTGGTGCTCTTTCAGTTTTCCAAAATAATTTCGTTGGGTACTAACAATTCAATAGCGAATTTATCAGCCTCTTTTTCATATGGCGTGGTCTTCAAGTATGTTCTGGTATCCATAAAACCGCCATTTTCAGCGAGTTCAGTTGTCTTTATAAGTAGAAGGGTAAGTTATCCACATAATGTTCGTATTGTTGCGAAACATATTGCTCATATAAAAAATTAATCAGATGTTCCGATTAAAGCTTTGATTTCTTTATTTTCTAAAAGGCCTGCTTTTCGGGCCATTCGTGCTAATCTTGCGTACATTTTTCCGCTATCTCCATCACCGTATTCATTTGGAGCACCACGTTGAATTGCATCTAATACACAATAAGTAGCTTCTTCATACTTTTTTTGCTTTTCATAAAGCATTGCTAATCGTTTATACGCCGGAACGCAAGTAAATTCTATGGTGTTATATGGGATGCAGAACTCTTCATAAATTTGTTTAAAAGCATTAATATTTTTCAGGCATAGTTTTTCATATGATTTTGCGTTTTCTCCATTGAAATCCTTCGTATTATATAAAACGGACCATAAAGTATCAATTTTTGATAAATCTTTATAATATTTTTCAGAAAGTTGTTTATATCTTTTGGAGTATACATACTTATCTCTTCTACAATCCATTTCATATCTTTCTTTATATGTGCGCGGATATGTAGGGAATTCTATTTTCTTGGTTTTGTTTAACTCAATCTGTTGTCTAACTTCTTCTAGAGAATACCTTTTAGAAAATTTTTTATCCCCTAATTTATTAAAGCAATCATTGCATATTTTTCCATCTATAAGAGTCTGCATAAGAATTTTATTATCTAATTTTCCGCATATATCGCAATTATATTTTTCAGTAAGTTTGTTAAATATTCCCATAACAGTTTACCCCGTTTATTGTTTATTCTTAAAATTTTCTTCTTAATTCTACGACTTTACCAATTATTTTAACTGGTTTGTTTAAGATTTCCTCATTACTAAATTCAAAAGGGTCGTAGCTGGGGTTATTGGATATTAACTCTATTCCTTCACGGTATTTTCGGAGTCTCTTACAAGTTGCTTCATCCCCATTTATAGTTGCAATTACGACATCTCCATTTTCGGCATCGTTTTGCTGGCGAACAATTACGATGTCTCCATCGCATATATTAGGAGTCATAGAATCACCTGTAATCCTTAGGCCGAAAAATGTTCCAGTTCTTGCAAGTTCTTCTGTTATTTCCTCTGTATCTATGATTTCTTCTATAGCATCAATAGGGATTCCGGCAGCTACGCGACCGAGAACGTTTATTGTGACTCCTTTTTTATATACTGAATTGTTACGTCTATCAAGTGGAACATCATTTCCCATAAGCCAAGCTTCACTGACATTTAATGCTTTTGAAATTAAATATATGTTATTTTGTTTTGGAATATAGCGACCAGATATATAAGAACTTAAAGCACCTTTACTTATGCCAGTCATTTCAACTAAGTCAGTTTGTTTTAATTCTCTAAGTTCCATGCCCTCTTTTATTCGTTCAGCAGTGGTTTTCACTATTATCACCTTCCTTTTATGGTATAGTAACACAGTTGTTTAGAAAACACAACAAAATAGTATTTAATTATTTAAAAATGTATAGAAAACTAAATTCTAGTGTTGACATTCAAAATGGAGTATGATAACATATAAATAGTTTAGAAAACTAAACAGAAAGGGGTGAAGGAAATGTCTTATAACTATGGAAAATTAAGAGGTAGAATAAAGGAAATTTGCGGGACGCAGGACTCTTTCGCGAACCGATTAGGAATGGGGCGAGTATCATTAAGCCAGAGATTAAATAATCAGTTAGAATTTTCACAAGCTGAAATTCTAAAATCGTGCGATATCCTTGAAATAGACAGAGAAGAGATACCAGCGTATTTTTTTGTTCTAAAAGTTTAGAAAACTAAACAATGAACTTATGAAGGAGGTGGTGTGAGAAAATGAAGCTTCATAAATTAAAAGTGGATGAAGGATTATTTCTGGATGGATCCCGTTTACGGGGAGTCAGCGCATACAAGGTAGAGCAGAATGAGAATGAAGATTTTGCATGCCTGACTCTTAAGATGGATGTTTTGCTATTAGGAAATACGTCCGATGCCAATCTCAATAGCTTTTTCAATAAATATGGAAACAGAATCAGCAGTGACTGCTAAAAGTTTTGGCTTTATTTTTTCCCAAAGGGATGCGGATTTGGTCGCATTAATAAATTGATACCCGGAAATAGATAAATCCTTAATATATGGTATTGGTTCATCAACATATTTTTTCCCGGGAATTATTACATGTGAATCCATTAATTGCCGTATCCAGTACAACACTTCGTTTGAAGGATGATGTGATAGAGCAGAGTTGGCTAGGTCAACGGGATTAATTGGCTCTACGTATCCGTAACTATCAGGTTTAATATTATCGGAAATTGCGATGATGACATCTCTGATGCAATCAATGTTAAGCGTCATATGTATTCTCCTTTCTTTCGTATTCGGACATTGGCAGATGCCTGTATCTATAGTATAGGAGAAATAAAAAATATTGGCAATAGTTTCTGTGGGTCGCATTGGAGGAAGGTTGACGGTTGCGGACTAATTACTTAGCCATGATGTACAGAGCAGTGCCTGTCCCGTTTATAAAATAGGACATCGCTCACAATGTATATCCCTTTTTCTCAAGAGATTTGACCTCTTGAGAGGTATATACATACTTTTTCTTTATGGCTATCACCCCCTTTCCGTAGAGGCGATTTGCGACCCACAGAACTATTATAGCATGAAAGAAGGTGAAGGAATGCTGAACTTAGAAGTTGGAAAAGAGCAGGAAATTAAAAAGATGGTTTCAATATTGGAGCAGATTGAGCTGCCAGATATTATTTTGCTTACGAGGGATGCGAATACACTTTTATTGCGTCAGAAGGAAGCAGAGAGGACAAAGGCTGGATAGAAAGGGGGCGAAAAAAGATGCTGAAAAAGATTTATCAGGAGCTGGTTGCGATAAGAAAAGAACTCCAGGCTATTCGGAGTAGCGTGGAGTTCATAAGAAAACATCCGTTTAATCTTGTGACGGGATTTGTTCGTTCACCCAGTTGTGATACTGACGAAGCAACTCAAGAGTTACGGCTGAAGTAAGGTGAATTTACACCTTCGCAGCGAAGTTTTGAACGAGAGGAGTAAAGGGAAATGCGGGAAATTTTAAACGCTTCAGAAACTGCCAGGGTTATCGGATGTGCCCCTCAGATGGTCAGGGAACGAATTAAGAGAGGTATCTGGACATTTGGGAGCGTGGTAACGGCAAAGCAATCGGGGAATATGCAAAATGCTTATGAGATAAATAAGAGGGACTTAGCAGCTTGGCTAAAAATTTCTGTTGAAGAAGTAGAAAAAAAGGCGGAATTATAACGCCGGGGTATGCGAAATTACGGAACTTGTCAACAAAGTTTTGGGCTTAGCCGGGGCAGAGACAGGAAAGGAGGACACATCATGCGTGAAATAACAGTGAAATACAAACTTACAGACGAAGAGGAAAGCCGTCTTAAGAAGATAACGGAAGCGTATAGAAAGCAGGGATTGAATAGGTCGGAAGACAAGATGTTTGCATCTATCTTGGGCCATGGCAGTGCATGCGATATCGGGCAGAAATTCCGATACCATGAGCTGTCGCTTGGTATCGTGCAGGGGTGACGGTATGGGTGGAAACGGCAGATATGAAAAAGAGCGCTCATAAAGGCTGGCAGGCCCGGGCGCTCAGGAAAATATGATTACAGTAAGTATATCGTAAGACAGGAGAAGTGTCAAATGAAGTTATATGAATTAAGCGAGCAGTATGAGGAACTGCAGGCTATGCTTTGTGATGGGGAGGAAGAAGAACAGACTATCAGAGATACGATGGAGGCGATTGAAGGGGAAATAGAGGATAAGGCGGATGGCTTCGCGAAGATTATATGCGCAATGACTGCGGAAGCGGAAGCAGTTAAATATGAGGAAGACAGGCTTCACCGCAGGCGCATGACGCTGGAAAACCGGGCGAAGTGGTTAAAGGATACCCTGCAGGCAAACCTCGAATTTATTGGAAAAACAAAATTTAAGACGGAGCTGTTCAGCTTTTCTGTTGTAAATAACGGAGGGCTGCAGCCGATTACCATTACGGACAACCTTGGGGATATTCCTAATAAGTACCTGATTCAGCAGGAACCGGTAGTGGACCGGGAGGCAGTAAGGAAGCTCCTGGGCGAGAAAGAAGTAGACTGGGCGCATTTTGAACCCAGAGGAAGACATTTGAATATCCGGTGATTTGTTATGGAAAAGGACAGGAAGGAGGGAATCCCTCCATATCGGATGAATCAGATCATGAAAACTGCTGCAAGTATTACAGCACTGCTTGTAAACGGAAAGCATTTATATCAGCCAAGCTACCATGAGTGCGAGATTGTGATTGAGCTTGTAGCGGAGGCACTTAAGAAAAGTAAAAATGAAGACAGGAGGAAATAAGGATGTTTCTAAATAAAACGATACTCAAGAAGCTGATAAAGACTTCTTTCCGAAGAGAAGGACTTTTTGTCGGCAGGATTTACGGAGGGCTTGTTGTAGCAGGAGAAACATGGGTAACCTGGGCTGAGGATGGATATATCCCGAACTGGTTGAAAGCGGCTGTGATGGAACACGCGGGAGAACTGCCGAAGCAGGGGTATGCATTCAGAGCAACGAAAGATGAACCAGTCCAGTACGAAATTGCGGAGAATGCTTTTTATAATCTGCCGGAGATGTACCGTCGTTGTCGTGTTGTCTATACGGTTACGCCGGTTGTGTTTAATGACAGGTATAGCAGCATACGGCTCTTTCAGCAGGATTCTACAAAACATATACTGGCGTCCCAGGAGGTTTATTATGAAATGCTTGACCTGAGCGAGCTTGAAGGTGAAAATGCGCCGGGAAAACCGGTATCTTTAGATGAGGGAGGAAGTTTTTTAATATACAAAAATGAACATTCCGCATATGCTTTTTCCCTGTTGGATGGGATGAAGGATACAGTACGAAAAATTGCGGAACAGATAGAACAAATTAATTTTAGTGAAGGGGTGTCTTAAGTGGGAATACCAGTATTGATTATGGGAAAATCCGGAAGTGGGAAAAGCCGCAGTATGAAAAGCTGCATAGGGAAAGACTTTGGGCTGATCCGGGTATTAGATAAGCCGCTTCCATTTCGGGGAAGAATAGCAGGTAACGCCAGTAATGATTATAACAAGATAAAAGAGGCCATCAGGAGTCCGAAGTGGCCGAAGTCAATCATAGTGGATGATGCAGGCTATCTGATTACCGGGCAGTTTATGGCTGGCCATAGTTCAAGCGGAAAAGGGAATGCGGTATATTCCATGTACAATCAGATGGCAGATGATTTCTTCCATATGCTAACATGCATTATAGAAGATGCACCGGGAGACCGTATCGTCTATGTCATTATGCATGAAGATGTGAATGATTTTGGAGATATTAAACCCAGAACGATTGGAAAGCTTCTGGATGAAAAGGTGTGCATTGAAGGTATGTGTACGGTTGTTTTACGTTCTGTACATACGGATGATTATTATTTTGTTACACAGTCAAAAGACGGCGCGGTCAGCAAGGCGCCGGATGATATGTTTGAGTCGGTGGAAATACCAAATGACCTGCTTGCAGTGGATAATACCATCAGGGAATATTACGGGATTCAGAATCCTAAAAATAAAGAAAGCGAGGAACAGGGAGAATGATTACGAAGCCACAGGGATACGATGATGCGCCGGCATATACCGGTGAAACCGCGCAGCTTCCGGCGGGATGTTATGTGTGTGTGATATTGGGAGTGAAGCAGGAGGAAAACAGGGGGCATGACCGTTTTGTGATGCAGTTTGACATTGCCGAGGGAGAACAGAAGGATTTTTACCAGAAGCAGTATAGGATTGCAAAACAGACAGACCAGAACGCAAAATACAAGGGAGAACACAGACAGAACATGGACGGGCAGGGCCTCCCATTTTTTAAGGGATTGATAACAAGTATAGAGAAATCAAATACGGGATTTATTTTTCCTTTTGGGAAGACCGGGAATGAGAAAACGCTGGTTGGAAAGAAATTCGGCGCGGTCATGGGACGGGAAGAATTTCTGACCTCTGATGGTAAAAAACGGATGGCGACAAAAGTGATGCAGATTCGGAGTATTGAGGGCTTAAAGGATGCGAAAGTCCCGGAAGATAAACTGTTAGAAGAGAATACCCCGGCGCCGGCTCCGCAGTACGGACCGGCAGACAGCGACGGGTTTATGAATATCCCGGATGGTATTGATGAAGAACTGCCGTTTATGTAAAGAGGATTATGAGGAGGTAAAGCAGCGGCTGAGTATGAGGCAGGTTGCCGAATATTACGGATACAGGGTAAGCCGGAAGGGGACCTGCCTCTGTCCTTTTCATGCAGACAGGCATCCAAGCATGAAGATTTATGAAAATGACAAAGGGTATTACTGTTTTACCTGCGGAAGCGGCGGGGATGTTGTGAAGTTTGTTGGCATGCTTTATGGCCTGCGGAACGAGGAGGCGTGTAGGAAACTGATCAGTGATTTTTCCCTGCCGGTTGCAGCGGAAGACCTGTCGTACCGGGAGAAGCGTGAGCGAAGTAAAAAACACGACAAATATGTGGAGCTATTAAAATTTAAGCGGGAGGCGCAGGCGATCCTGAGGGAATACAGGATACTCTTGTGTGAGGCGGCGCAGGATTTTGCGTCTCCCCATTTTGAGGAAGCGATGCAGGAACTTTCTGTTGTGGAATACAGGATGGAATGTCTGACGGAATGCCCGGAAAAATATTATGCGGACAGGGGGGCGGTGAGAAAACTTGGAGAAATCGAAAAAAGAATTGCTGGATGGAATGATGGAGCTTAACCCTGCAGAACCTTTTCCAGATGAAATTTTTTATAAAATATTTGAGATTGAGGATCATGTGGAGCGGACGCAGTTCATTGAGAATCTGAAGCTGAAAGCAAGGGTGATGAAGCGCGCCAGAGAGTTTGATAATATCCTGAGAGCATTCATCATAGATTACCAGCAGCGTATGCGTGAGACGGGCAATGTGACGCATTTTACAGGACAGGCGGTGGAACTGCAGTGCGGCTTGTGGGAGGCGTGCGATCTTGGAGTGTCTATACAGAAGTTTGATAACCGCGGTATGCCGATGCGGGTCCTGGCGTGTTCCCACCCCCTACTTCCGGTAGAAATTCTAAAGAACGTGGATACGAATGAGGAAAGGGTAAAGCTGGATTTTTATAAATACGGGCAATGGAACAGTATAACTGTAAACCGCGAAGTCTGTGCAGATAATAATTCTATCGTAAGAGTATTAAGCAAGATTGGCGTTGAGGTGACTTCGGATAATGCAAAGTATCTGGTGAGATATATCAGTGACTGTATTGGTATGAATCCTGCAAAACTGGAGCCAAAGAAGTCGATCAACCGACTGGGATGGTCTGGAACTGATTTTATGCCTTATGCGAGGGATATCGTATATGACGGCGATAAGGAATATGATGCTGTCTTTCGCAACATTAAGCCTGGTGGGAGTTTTGACGTCTGGAAAGAACACTGTAGTATGCTGCGTAAAAATAAGATTGTCCGCATGGCATTTGCGGCGAGTTTTGGTAGCGCGTTAATAGAAATTTTACGCATCCTTCCCTTTGTATTCCATTTATGGAGCGGTGAATCAGGAACGGGAAAAACGGTTGCTGTCATGGCAGGAATGTCTGTCTGGGGGAATCCGAAGATGGGCGGGCTTGTCAAGACAATGAATACCACAAAGGTTGGCATTATGCGAAGCGCCGCTTTTCTGTATTCAATTCCGTTTGCCGGGGATGAACTGCAGACAATGAAAGATAAATGGACCACGAATTTTGACCAGATCATCTATCAGATTACAGAAGGAATTGACCGAGTGCGTGGACGTGCATCAGGAGGAGTTGAGGATACAAAAACCTGGCATAACAGTTTTTTGTTTACAGGGGAAGAACCGATCACAAAGTCGAATAGCCGGGGAGGTTCTAAAAATCGTGTCATTGAGATTGAGGTGGAGGAGAAACTGTTAGAGAATGGAAACCATACAGTAGCTGTGCTTACAGAGAATTATGGGCATGCAGGAAAGATATTGATTGAATACTTGCAGAATACAGAACATGACAGTCTGCGGGAGGAATATAAGTTGTATTTCGATACAATCTGTAAACTGGATACTACAGAGAAGCAGGCGATGGCAATGTCCTGCATTCTGGTGGCAGACAGAATACTTGTGGAGCAGATTTTTACAGATGAAGTACCGCTGTCTGCAGGTGATGTGAAAAAATATTTAAAGAGTGCAAGTGAAGTGGATGTTGCGGAACGGGCCTATCAGATGGTGCTTAACTGGATTGCAAAAAATCCAATTCGTTTCCAGAATCCGAACGGGCCGGATGCTGTAAATAAGGGGGAAGCCTGGGGAAGAATTGACGTGGATGAAGAACGGCCGGAGGCTTCTCCTGTAGCAGTCGTAAACAAGGATGTGTTATGCGAGTTTCTTGATAAATGCGGAATGGATTATGCAGCGGTGAGTAAAAAATGGGCGTCGAAGAACAGGCTGATCCGAAATTCGCAGGGAAAATACGTACATAATACCAAGGTGTATGGAATTAAGGCGAATTATCTTAAGATTAATATGGAGCCGGGAACGGATGAAGATGGATTTATGGCACTGGATGAACAGATGGAGCTGCCATTTACTTAAAAATGTCTAACCAAAATGCTAAGGTTAGACAATGGTTAGACATTTGCGATTCCTGAAAGCCTTGAAAAATGGGGATTTAAAGAATATGGTCTAACCGTCTAACCAGTCTAACCTAAAAAAAACCGTCTATACGCGCGAGCAATGGCATATGCCAAATATACACGTAAAAAATGCGATTGTTCAGACGGTTTTTATGGCAGACGGTTAGACCTAGCGTTTTTAATGGGTTTGAAGAGTGTGATTTTACAAAAACGGGGGAAGACATTTCCGGGAAACGGTTAGACAGGGAGAAATATGAGGTGAAAATATGAGCAATAAGAGTACAGGAACAACGTTTGAGAAGGAATTTGCCGGGATGCTTTCAGATGGCGGCTTCTGGTCGCACTGTCTGGAAGATAATCAGAACGGACAGCCGTTTGATGTGATAGCAGCAAGAAACGGAGCAACATATGTATTTGACTGCAAGGACTGTATGGGGGAGGCTTTCCGGTTGAGTCGGATTGAGGAGAATCAACAAAATGCTATGTCTTTGTGGAGTTCTACAGGCAACCGGCAGGGACTGTTTGCAATCCGTATCCATGGAAAGATCATATTGGTGCCGCACCGAATGCTGGTTATCCTGAAAGAGAATGGAACAAAGCAGGTAAAATACAGTGACCTTCTCCGATACGGCAGGACGTTTGAGCAGTGGATGGGGCATCAGGATAAACTGGATAAGAAGGTGACGCAATGCAGGTGACTATCAGTAATGAGATTTATGTACAGAATCCGACGTGTGAGTTATTGCAGTGGGCCAGAGATGAATTAATCATTCCAAACCCTGAATATGACAGGAAAAGAAGAATGGGATTATGGACTGGCAGCACAGAAAAGGAGCTGTATCTGTTCTATGTGGATGGTAATGTAATGGCGCTTCCATGTGGGACAGGAAAGCAGGTACGGAGATTTCTGACAGAAGATACGGAGATACGGAAGGATTTGGCAGATAACGGAAAAATAGAGTTTCCGGGCAGGGTTCCGCTGTACGAGTATCAGGAGCAGGCTGTAGATGCTATGAAAAAGGCAGGATGTGGAATCCTCCAGAGTCCCTGCGGTTCTGGCAAGACGCAGATGGGTATTGCCCTCGCAGCAAAACTACAGAGGAAAACACTCTGGATTACACATACAGCAGACTTGCTGAACCAGTCATATGACCGGGCGCGGCAATACTATTCGGAGAAAGTGCTTGGGAAAGTTACTGGCGGCAAAGTACTAATTGGCAGTTGTATGACATTTGCAACGGTGCAGACGCTTTCCAAGCTGGATCTGGAAAAGTATAAGTATACATGGGATGCTATTATCGTTGATGAATGCCACAGGGTTTCAGGAACTCCTTTCGGGATGAAGATGTTTTACCGGGTTATGAGCAGGCTGGCTGCGAGGTATAAATATGGCCTTAGCGCTACGGTTTACAGATCGGACGGGCTGATACAAAGCACCTTTGCGCTGCTTGGAGATATTAAATACCAGGTTCCGGATGAAGCAGTTGCAGAAAAGACGATGCAGGTAGAAATTTTAAGAATTGATACCGGGATTAAAGTAAACCGGACCTGTCTAGATACAGACGGTACGATGGTATACAGCAAGTTGATTGCATATCTGACAGGGAATATTGACCGGTGTATGCGGATTGTTAATGAGCTTATCAAAAATAAGGAGCATTATAATCTGATTCTTTCTGACCGTCTGGAGCATTTGCGCCTGCTGCAAAGTATGCTGCCGGAGCAGCTGAAGGATGTGAGCGCCATGATTGATGGCAGGATGACTTCTAAGAAAGCGAAAGCTGAACGGATACGGGCGGTTGAAGATATGAAGAATGGAAGAAAGCATTATTTGTTTGCTTCATTCAGCCTGGCAAAAGAAGGGCTGGATATTCCGAGGCTTGACCGATTATATCTTACAACACCGAAAAAAGATTATGCAGTGGTAACACAGAGCATAGGCCGGATTGCAAGGGTTTGCGAAGGGAAAGGAAAACCGGTCTGCTATGATTACGTAGATGACATTCAGTTTTGCGAGAATCAGTATAAGAGGCGGAAAACCAGTTACAGGAAAGCGGGGTGCAGGATTGTTGAATGATAAGAGCGCGGCAAGCATTGAGCTTGAAGAAAGGGTGAAGCTTGTATATAACGACTGCTGGAAAATTTATAAAGAATACATCATGAGTCATGATATGGGACAGTATAACAGGCGTATTGAAGAACTCATGACGAAATATAGCAGGGATAAGTTTTTATTAAGTATTCTGTGGGCATTTGTTCCAGTGGTTACTGCTCTTCATGCAGAGCATCTGAAAATAGAGAATCAATAAGGAGGAATTGAAAATGGGAAAATATGATTCGATGCCTCAAGAGCTAAAGGACTATGCTAACAAAAGAATAAAAGAAAGTGGTATCGTGATGGTTCCGGGGCATTATCCAGTGTTTGAGAGCGAGGAGCATGTTGATGAATGGATTGAGATGATACGAAGTATTCTTGATTCTTGTTATAAAAAGAATGGGGTTAGTTTAGGAAATACTTAAGATTTGAGAAAGGAGCCAGGCCTCCGGCCGGGGCAACGCGTACGCAGGCTTCTTTGAGAGATGAAAGGTCAGTTAAATTTATTTGAACCAGATTATATAAAAGACATGGATTGCACTAGGGATACGCCGGTAGTTTATGGAACGCCGGATAAACCGATTTATGGGACTGGTGAAAGAATCAGGCCAAGGATTTCCGGCAGGGAGGACTCGGAACACATGAAACGTATTTTCCTTCCGGAGCTTCTGCCGCTGGAAGAATACGACCTGTTTGCTATCCTGCTGTCAGGCGGGAAAGACAGCATTGCCTGCTATTACAAACTTCTGGAGTTGGGAGTGCCGAAAGAAAAGATGGAGTTCTGGCATCATGACATTGACGGAGGGCATCCGCTTCGCAGGATGGACTGGAAATGCACACAGAATTACGTCAGGGGCTTTTCGGAAGCAGAAGGGGTTCCCCTCAGGCTGTCATGGCGGGTAAACGGGTTCTTCGGAGAACTTTACCGGATTGGAGCCAGCGAGCCGATTGAGTGGATGGAGCCGGATACGGGAGAGATTAAACAATGCCGGTTATCCCGGAACTATATCCAGTGTCAGAAATTGAAAGAACAGGCAACGGAGCAGATGGAGGAGGAACTGAAAAAATACGGGTACCGGATGAAATTCCCGGCAAAGTCCGGCGATTTGAGTCGTCGGTGGTGTTCGGCATATTTGAAGATAGCAGTGGCCGATTCTGTAATCAGTAACCTTGACCGGTTGGAAGAATTGGAGAAGCTTGGCGGGAAGCGCCATAAATTCCCCGCCAAGGGCAGTACCCATCAGGGGCGTTGGTGCAGCGGCAGCCTGAAAGCGGCGGTACAGGACAGCGTAACCTCCAATCTGGACCGAACAAAGGAAAATGTGAAAGTGCTGGTGGTATCGGGAGAACGGCGCGGAGAATCCAGAGGACGTTCCAGGTATAACGAGATGGAGATACACCGGACGAATGCAGAAAAGAAAGCGCACAGGACGGTTCATCAGTGGAGGCCGGTGATTGATTATTCCGAAAAGGATGTGTGGGAAGTGTTGAAAAGACATAAGGTGAATCCCCATCCCTGTTACAGGGCCGGATGGAACCGCTGCAGTTGTGCGATGTGCATCTTTTCTACGCCAGCGTTATTTGCAGGTGTGAAAGAGCTGTACCCGGAAGAGTTTGAACTTCTGAAGCAGGATGAAAAGATTTTAGGATTTACACTGGACAATAAATGTGATTTGGAGACCTTTATAAGAGGCGCCGGGTCCTGTGTATACAGGGGCGATAAGCCGGCGATTCACAGTCTGGTTACGGGAGAGTTTACGGCGGATGATGTGTATGTGGAAGGGGACTGGATGTATCCGGCCGGGGCCTTCCATGGAGCGGAGGGAGGGCCCTGTTAGAGATGCAGGCTGATGAAACAGGAAAGAGCGCACAGGAACTTGCCGCAGAATTGAGTACGCAGGGAATGACGATAAAAGAGATTAGCCTTGCGCTTAAAATCCCCTATGGAACAATTTATGGATGGCTCAGGAAGGGAAGGCCTGATAAAAGGGAATCTGGTATCAATGCGGACCGTCATTTATGCAGGACATGCCAGTACCGGGCAAGCAGTTATGAAAGAAATAAATCTGGGATTAATTGTGATTACTGTGATTTGATGAAGGAGAGCCGGGGATGCAAGGTGAAAGACTGTACTGTTTATGTGAAAGGTCCGATTTTGAAGCGGAAGAAGAAATGTGTGTGAGAAGGGAGGAATGAGTAGATGCAAGAATTATATAGAGTTATATGTTACATGAGGTCGTGTAGAGATGCGGATATTGACGTTACAATCACAATTGATAAAAAGAAAATTGGGTCAATTTTAAGAGTTTTACAAAAAGCGATTCCGAATAGTTGTAAATGTATAACTGATACCGATAGCAGGACGTGCGGAAGCTGTGGTTCCGATATTGACATTACTGAAAATGGTTACAATTACTGTCCGTATTGTGGTCAATTGCTTTGGACTAAGTGGAGTGAAGGAGGGGAAGAATGAAAAATAAATTATGCAGCATAACAGCAGTCCTCTGCTTAACCACCGCCCTCTTCGGATGCGCAGAACAAACGAAGGAGCCAGAGCCAGATGCTCCAAAGCCTCTGGTAATTGAATCCACAGAATGGACGCCCCATGGAGTCTTTGAAGGAACCATAGTCATATCCGGTGAAGGCATTGCAGAAGCAGGATATGAAGGAGTTTTGTACATAGAGCCGGACGGGGATAAGGTACGGATATCCTGTACTGGGGCGGTTAGGTCGAGGTATGGGGAATTGTTTTAGGGGAGGAAAAGGGAAATATGGCAAAGACTATTTGCAAAGCAAAGAAACAGGGAATTGTAAGAGATAGAGGAAAGGCTAGTATCGAATGGCACAAGGATGGAGTTCCGCAGTATTATTGTTATGGATACATAGACAAAATGACCGATGAACTACTTGAAGTTTGCAAAAACTGTATTGACCACGTAGACCATGCGCAAAAAGATATGGACGAATGGAATGGTAAAAAGTGAACATCCGAGTAACAATAAACAAACTACAATGCGCTTTGATTGCGAAAGGAGAATATATGCAGGAT